>CAYGHB010000038.1:3607-9050 GCA_964349375.1 uncultured Syntrophomonadaceae bacterium
CTAAAAGACTATGAATATCATTTACCCCGGGAGCTGATTGCCCAGGAACCGCTGGAGCAAAGAGACCGATCACGGATGCTGGTTTTAAACCGCCGGGCTCAAAGCATCCGGCATGAGAGTTTTGAAAACTTCGCATCTTACCTCGAAGCAGGAGATCTGCTCATTTTAAACAATACAAAAGTGATCCCGGCCCGCTTAAACGGCATCATCGATCAAAGCGGTAAAGCGGCGGAAATCCTGCTCCTCAACCGCCTGGAAAACGGCAACTGGGAAGCGATGGTTAAGCCGGGCCGCAAGCTTAAAACAGGGGCAGCCATATCCTTTGAATTGGGCGTGAGGGCGGTTGTTGAAGGAGTTAGGCCAGGCGGTCTGCGCGAGATTAGCTTTAGCGCTGACGAAGCCTTTGAAAAGCTGCTGCCTAAGTTAGGTAAAGTGCCCCTCCCGCCTTATATAAAAAAGGAAGTAAAAAATCCGGATCAATATCAGACCATCTACGCCCGCGAGGAAGGCTCGGCAGCTGCTCCGACGGCAGGATTCCATTTTACTGAAGCGGTTTTTGCCGAGCTTGAAGCCAAGGGCGTTAAGAAAGCCTTTATTACCCTGCATATTGGCCCGGGCACTTTTCAGCCTGTTACGGTGGAAGATATCCGCGAGCACCAAATGCACCACGAATTCTACCGGATCAGCGCCGAAACAGCCGCACTGCTTAACAGCGCTCGAGCGGAGGGCAGGCGGACTATTGCTGTCGGCACCACGGTCTGCCGGGTCCTTGAAACTCTGGCTGCTGGAGGCAACCAGTTTTCGGCAGGAGAAGGATGGACCGATCTCTACATCTACCCGGGATTTCAGTATCGGGCAGTTGACGGGCTGCTGACCAATTTTCACCTGCCCCGCTCCTCGCTTTTACTGTTGGTCAGCGCTTTAGCCGGTCACGATTTGATTTTTAAAGCTTACCGCGAAGCGGTTGAACAGAGGTACCGCTTTTTCAGTTTCGGCGACTGCATGTTGATCATCTGAGAGCGGGCATCGCATTGACACTGACTGAAGCTTAATATAAGCTATAGGATGGATGAACAGCTTGCCGGTAAAATACAGTTTAATCAAGCAGTGCCAGCTTAGCGGAGCCCGCCTGGGAACCTTGGAAACCTTATACGGCCTGATCGAAACCCCGGCATTTATGCCGGTGGGCACCCAGGGCACGGTAAAGGCGATCACCACCGGTGAGCTGGAGGAGATGGGCACAGGGCTGATCTTAAGCAACTGTTACCACCTTTTCTTAAGGCCGGGGGTAGAAATTATTGCCCGCCACGGAGGACTGCACCGCTTTATTAACTGGCAGGGAGCAATCCTTACCGATAGCGGTGGTTTCCAGGTTTTTAGCCTCGGTGGCATGCGCAAGGTTAATGATGACGGGGTGCTTTTTACTTCTCATATCGACGGGTCAACCCACTTTCTTACCCCGGAGCGGGTGGCGGGGCTGCAAAATATTCTAGCTTCCGATATCGCGATGGTCTTGGACCAGTGCCCGCCCTACCCTGCGGAGAAAGATGCGGTAGCTGAAGCGGTTGAGCGCACAACCAAGTGGGCGCTGCGAGCCAGGAAGGCCCATAAAAATGAACGGCAAGCCCTCTTTGCCATTGTCCAGGGCGGTGTCTTTGAGGACTTAAGGCAAATATCTGCCACAGCGCTGACTGAAATCGGTTTTGACGGCTACGCTATTGGTGGCCTCTCCGTGGGAGAGCCGAAAGAGCTGATGTATAGCAGTCTTGATCAAACAATACCGCTGCTGCCGGCAGAGAAGGTGCGCTACCTGATGGGGATCGGTTCACCGGACGCTCTGCTGGAAGGGGTCAATAGGGGGGTCGACATCTTTGATTGCGTTTTGCCGACCCGGATTGCCCGCAACGGCCGGGTAATGACGGCTAAAGGTTACCTGTCGATCCGCAACAGCGTCTTTGCCGCTGACCTGTCGCCGCTTGATCCTGAGTGCCACTGTTCTGTCTGCCGCAATTACAGCAGGGCCTATATCCGCCACCTGCTTAATGCCGGGGAAATATTGGGCTTAAGGTTAACTACCTACCATAACTTATACTACCTCGATCAGCTGATGCGGGAGATCAGGAAAGCTTTGAAAGAAGAGCGTTTTGCAGAGTATTATAGTAAAATGAAACCTGTATTGAAAAAATTGTACGGAGGTGTCGATGAGTGAACATTGAAACACTGGGACCATTTGTACCGCTGATTTTACTGTTTGTTATCTTTTACTTTCTACTGATCAGACCGCAGCAGCAACAGCAGAAGAAACGTCAGGCAATGTTAAAAGCCCTGCAAAAAGGTGACCGTGTGGTGACCATTGGGGGCATTCACGGTGTAATCAAAGATATTGATGAGAGCATGATATCGCTCAGGGTGGCCGACAATCTAAATCTTAAATTCTCACGGGCGGCTATCGATCGGATCCTTGAAGAAGACTCACAATAAACTTCATCAGCTTCTGCAAACTTGAGTTTATTTTCCGTCAGTCAATCAGGCGGACCAGAAAACGCTCCTTGAAAACGCCGGATTGGTGTTGGCTGGGAGTGTTTTTTTCTCTGTATCACTTTTGAACAGGGGGCTGGGTAAGATGGATTTAATAACCCTCAACTGGGAAAAGAAAATCAGGGAAGAAGGCCCTCTGGCTCAGCGGATGCGTCCGGAAAAACTTGAACAGTTCAGCGGGCAACCGCACATCCTTAGCGCCGGGAGACCTTTAAGAAGGATGATCGAAGAAGATAAGCTCTCCTCGCTTCTCTTTTATGGTCCGCCGGGAACCGGTAAAACCAGCCTGGCCATAATAATTGCCGCTCTCAGCAAGGCCGATTTTATCCAGCTTAATGCCGTTGCCGCGGGGGTAAAAGAGGTGCGGCAGGTAATTGAAGAGGCCAAAACCAACTGGTCGCTGCACAACCGGCGCACGATTCTATTTATTGATGAGATTCACCGTTTTAATAAGGGTCAGCAGGATGTGCTGCTGGCCGCAGTCGAGCAGGGAACGGTAATTTTTATCGGCGCCACCACCGAGAATCCATTTTTTTACTTAAACGGACCGTTACTTTCGCGTATCAGGCTTTTTCTTTTCGAGCCACTTAAGCGCGAAGATATTCTCGACCTGCTGCAGCAGGCTTTGCAAGACAGTGAAAAAGGACTGGGCTCACTGCCGCTCGAAGTTGAGGCAGAAGCCCTTAACCTGCTTGCCGATAAAGCTAATGGGGATGCCCGCGCCGCTTTGAACGCGCTCGAAACAGCGGTGCTGATTGGGCGAAAGAATGATGGCGCATTACTGATCACGGCTGAAACAGCGGCCGAAGCCCTGCACAGCCGGTTGCTCAGCTACGATCGCCAGGGTGATAACCATTACGATATGGCGTCAGCCTTTATTAAGTCGATCCGCGGTTCAGACCCCGATGCCGCTTTGTATTGGATGGCCAGGATGCTAAAAGGTGGAGAAGATCCACTCTTCATCGCCAGGCGCCTGGTGATCAGCGCTGCTGAAGATATCGGCAATGCCAACCCAAATGCCCTGCCCCTGGCTGTTGCCGCCGCCCAGGCTGTGCAGATGATTGGCCTGCCGGAGGGGCGGATTCCCCTGGCCCAGGCGGCTGTATATCTTGCCGGCTCGCCGAAGAGCAACTCTTCCTACCTGGCGATCAACCGGGCGTTTGACCTGGTGGAGAATGAAAGCAGCCATTCAGTGCCGCTTCATCTAAAGGACAGCAGCTACAGCGGGGCGAAAAAAATGGGCCATGGCGCCGGCTATCTATACCCGCATGATTATCCCGGCCACCATGTCAGGCAGGATTATTTACCTCCGGCCCTGGTCAATAAAAAACTCTATTACCCGGCGAGCCTGGGAGCGGAAGAGCAGATCAAGCTTTACCTGGAAGAGATTAATCCTGAGCGCTATCAGTCAGAGGAGAGCGACAGGCAGGATAAAGATGATGACTGAACAGGCAGATCATTACTATGCCCCCGGCGCAGCGCATCCCTTTTCAGGGAACGTTTTTTAGGCGGTCTGCCGGGGGCGCAGCAAAATAGAGCTTTATTGACAGTCATTCTTTAAAACAGCTATAATTGCCTTAATTCTTCATGGAGGTTAACTAATGCAGTCAAGCACAATTCGCGATCTATTCTTAGATTACTTCAGATCAAAAGAACACCTGATTATGCCCAGTTTTCCACTGATTCCGCAAAATGATCCGACCCTGCTCCTGATCGGAGCCGGGATGGCTCCTTTAAAAACATATTTTACAGGGGAGAAGAAGCCCCCTCACCCACGGGTGGTCACCTGCCAGAAATGTGTGCGCACCCCCGATATCGAGAGGGTCGGCTACACCGGAAGACATGCCACTTTTTTTGAAATGCTCGGCAACTTTTCCTTCGGCGACTACTTCAAGGAAGAGGCGATCGCCTGGGCCTGGGACCTGATTCTAAACGGTTACCGCTTACCGGTGGAACGGCTCTGGGTCAGCATTTATCAGGATGACGATGAAGCCTTTAAAATTTGGAACGAAAATATTGGCGTTCCTGCCGACCGGATCAAGCGGATGGGCAAGGAAGATAATTTCTGGGAAATCGGCCTCGGCCCCTGCGGCCCTTGTTCAGAGATCTACTATGATCTGGGCGAAGCAGCAGGATGCGGCAGCCCCGATTGTGCAGTTGGTTGTGACTGCGATCGCTACTTAGAAATCTGGAACCTCGTCTTCACCCAGTTCAGCCGTGAAGCATCGGGCGAACTGGTGGAGCTAAAACAGAAAAATATAGACACCGGTGCCGGCCTGGAAAGGGTGGCAATGGCTCTGCAGGGAGTGCATTCTCTCTACGATACCGACCAGGTCAGGCCGCTTTACGATCACTTTACCAGCCTGGCCGACCCCGCGCGCCGCGATCAGCAGGTACCGCTCCGGGTGGTTACCGAGCACAGTAGGGGAACAACTTTTCTGATTGCCGACGGAGTGATCCCTTCGAATGAAGGCAGGGGTTATGTCTTACGAAGGCTACTGCGCAGGGCTGTCCGTTTTGGGCGTCTGCTGGGTATTGAAGGAGACTTCATGACCGAGGCTGCCACCCTGGTTATTGACCAGATGGGTTCGGCTTATCCCAACCTAAAAGAACGCCACGATTACATTCGCCAGGTGGTTAGTCTTGAAGAACAGAAATTTCAGGAAACGCTGGCCCAGGGCACCGACATACTGGAAGGCTACCTGGAGAAGATGGGAAAAGAGGGTGAAAAGGTTTTGCCGGGCGATATAGCCTTCAAACTTTACGATACCTTTGGCTTTCCGCTTGATCTTACTGCCGAGATTCTGCAGGAAAAAGGATTTTCCGTCGATCGCGAGGCTTTTGGCGCAAACTTAAAGGAACAACAGGAAAGAGCCAGGGCGGCTGCGCGCACCGCTACCGGTAA
>CAYGHB010000038.1:9150-11076 GCA_964349375.1 uncultured Syntrophomonadaceae bacterium
CCGGCCAGATTGTGCATCAGGGTCAGGTAACCGAGGGGCAGTTTAAAACCGGCAACCGGGTCCAGGCCAGGGTTGACTGGATACGCCGTCGTGGTATTTGCCGCAGTCATACTTCGACGCACCTGCTGCACCGCGCCCTGCGCCGGAATTTAGGCGACCACATTAACCAGGCCGGTTCGCTGGTAGCGCCCGATCGGCTCCGTTTTGATTTTAACCACTTCACAGCGCTGACCAGTGAACAGCTGCGCGCCGTGGAGGAAGAAGTTAACCTGATGGCGCTTGATAACGTGCAGGTAACCGCTAAGCTTACTACTCTCGAAACAGCAAAAGAAGCAGGGGCAACAGCGCTTTTTACCGATAAGTATGAAGAAGGATCGGTCCGCATGGTTTCAGCCGGAGACTATACCCGCGAACTATGCGGCGGGACCCATGTTGCAGCAACCGGTGAAATTGGCCTCTTTAAGATTGTAGCCGAAGAAGGGATCGGCTCCGGCTTGCGCCGTATTGAAGCGGTGGTCGGCTTAGGCGCTTACCGGCAGGCGATCAAGAATGATCAGCTGCTAAAAACAATTGCCATAGCGATGAACAGCGATCTGCTAAGGCTTGAAGATAAGGTAACCGAGTATCTTGCTGAACATAAAATGCTGCAGAAATTAAACCAGGAGCTGAAGCAGAAAAATGCGGCCGTCGAGGTTAAATCGCTGCTGGCAAATGCAAAAGAAGTCGACGGAGCGAAGCTGTTGAGCGCTGCTGTTACAGCTGACAGTCTCGAGTCGCTGCGCCTGGTCATGGATGAGGTTAAGAGTAGTCTTAGTTCGGTGGCGGTAGTCCTCGGAGCGGTCAGCAACGGCAAGGTAATCCTCGTCAGTTCAGTAACCGCAGATCTGATTGAGCGCGGAATCAGGGCCGATGGTTTGATTAAGGAAGTGGCCCGCAAAGTAGGTGGAGGCGGCGGCGGCAAAGCCGACCTGGCCCAGGCGGGTGGCAGCGACCCGGCAGCTCTGCCGGCAGCGCTGGCTGCGGTGGAAGAGTTGGTACGGAATCAATTGCAAACAAAATCGTAACCGCCAAATAGCGGCGGAGTATATCAGGCGCAGCCGCGGCACAAGCAGTGTGCTTAGGCAGGCGCCGGGCGGGAGGAGTTACCTGTGACTGACAATTTTAATCACGACGAAACTGTTCTTTTCAGGGTTGATGGTGAAGAGGTTGATAATAAGGCCAAAATAGTACTGACCTCAGTCTACCAGGCCTTGAAGGAGAAGGGTTATAACCCTCTTAATCAGCTGGTCGGCTATCTGCTATCCGGTGATCCGGCCTACATAACCAGTCACCAGAACGCCCGCAGCCTGATTCGGCAGGTAGAACGCGACGAGCTGCTGGAAGAGATCGTTGGAATCTACCTTAAACTGGCCGAAAAGAATAACCTTTAACGGAGATCCCTTAACCTTGCGCCTGCTCAGTGTCGATCCCGGTGAAAAGAGAATTGGTGTGGCGATCAGCGATCCCCTGGCAATTACGGCGCAGGGACTTGAAACTATTATTTTTAAAGAGCAGGAGCAGGCCCTAGATCGCATTGCCGAGCTTTGCTTAGAGTATGGAGTCGAAAGGCTGATCGTAGGTAACCCTCTAAAGCTGGACGGCACAAGGGGCAGCGCTGCGGAGCTTGCTGAAGAACTGGCCTGCAGATTGCAGGAAAGAACCGGCCTGCCCGTGGTTTTGGTAGACGAACGGCTGACCTCTGGCAGCGCAGAGAAGATCCTGCTTTCCGACGGTACAAAACGAAAAAAACGCCGCGCGGTTCGCGATAAGCTGGCGGCGGCGCTGATCCTTGAAACCTACCTGGCCCAGTACAAGCGAAGCTTAAGTGAAGGAAAAAATGAATTTGACAAATGAGGTGCTAAAAAGTGAACGGTAACGGAGAAGAGA
>CAYGHB010000039.1:0-5675 GCA_964349375.1 uncultured Syntrophomonadaceae bacterium
ACATGATTTTTCATCTGTCGGCAATTCAAAATTATTTCATGCGTCAGCTCTGAAAGTAAGCGCGTTTGATTGACATTGAAAGGGCGCTTTGCTATACTGTAAAGTGCAAATTAAGCCTTCTTAGGAGGGGTGTCCGAGCGGTTTAAGGAGCTAGTCTTGAAAACTAGTGACCCGAAAGGGCCGTGGGTTCGAATCCCACCCCCTCCGCCAATGGATACCGATACACGGAGAGATGGCCGAGAGGTCGAAGGCGGTCGCCTGCTAAGCGATTAAGTGGGTAAAAGCCTGCTTCGAGGGTTCAAATCCCTCTCTCTCCGCCACATGCGCCCGTAGCTCAGTCCGGATAGAGTAACTGACTACGAATCAGGAGGCCGCAGGTTCAAATCCTGCCGGGCGCACCAGTAAAAGACCCGCCTGCTCTTTGCAGGCGGGTTTTAATTATTGCACAAAAAATATTTCACGGCATTCGCTCTGATCTTTCATAGGAAGATATTACGCGGCCCCGGTTCATGCAGGAATTGCCTACTTGGTCAAGAATATTAACGCGAAGAATTTTGGCTGGGGCTGTACTCATTATTTAAAGTATATGGAGGGTTGCACATGCAAGATGCTCAGGGAATTAGAATCGGCAAGCGTACCTTTGTAACCTCGGCAGTTATTATATTATCCCTGATGATTATTTCGGGGATACTGACCAGAGTTATTCCTGCGGGCAGTTACGAACGCTTCCTGCAGAACGGAGTTGTAACAATAAACCCCGACTCTTTTCAGTATATCGAAAAGGCAGCTTACCCGGTTTACCGCTGGTTTACAGCCCCCTTTGAGGTGCTCTTTTCGGCTAATGCACCGGTGATTATCGTGTTAATTTTTTTGATTGTCTTCATCGGTGGCGGCTATGAAATACTGAACCGGATTGGAGTCTTTAAAGAGATTATCGCCAAGATTGTTGAAAGATATGGGTCAAAACGCTACCTGCTGATCTGCGCTGTTTCCCTGGTGTTTATGTTCTTTGGTTCATTCCTGGGTATGTTTGAAGAGGTCGTTGCCCTGATCCCGATTGTGGTTATTCTGGCTTACACCATGGGCTGGGATGCATTGCTTGGCCTGGGTATGAGCCTGCTGTCGATCTGTTTCGGGTTTGCCGTGGCTGTTTCCAACCCTTATACAGTAGGTATTGCTCAGCGCCTGGCCGGTTTGCCGGTATTTTCCGGCTTGTCTTTCCGCCTGCTTATATTTATTGTGCTTTACACTGTCCTGTGCACTTTTTTAGTTACTTATGCCAAAAAACTGGAACGGGATCCGTCGCGCTCGCCGGTCTATGAGGAAGATCGCGACAACCGTGAACGCTACGCCCTGGCCGGCGAGGTTGCTGCAGAGCCTTCAGTCTCAGCGCTTACTGAGAAGGAACAGATTAATGTCAGACGGGCCACCCGCTGGTTTATCGGTTGCATTGCCGCAATACTTATCATAATTGCCCTCTCTGTTCTGGTGGATGGTTTTTCAGATCTCTCTATGCCCGCGATCGCTTTAGTTTACCTTGTAGCCGGGATTGGCGCCGGTTTTCGGGGAGGACTACCCGGCAGGGAAGTGCTGACAACCTTTGTGAAAGGTGTGTCTGGGATTGCCCCGGGTATTTTATTAATTCTGATGGCCATGAGTGTCAATTTCATTATCAGCCAGGGTGGAGTAATGGACACGATAATATACCGGGCCTCGTCATTAATTTCCGGCGAGACCCCGATTATTTCTTCATATCTTATTTATGGCCTGGTTCTGGCGGTTAACTTCTTTATCGGTTCTGCTTCAGCCAAGGCGATGTTGCTAATCCCGATTATAACCCCTCTGGCTGACCTGATTGGCTTAACCCGTCAGACCATGGTGCTTGCATTTTGCTTTGGTGACGGGTTTTCCAATGTTCTCTACCCGACTAACCCGGTGTTGCTCATTTCGCTCGGCCTAACTACTGTCAGTTATATTAAATGGTTTAAATGGGTAGTGATTCTTCAGCTTCTGGTTTTACTGATCACCGCAATATTTCTCGCTATCGCTGTCTTAATCAATTTTGGTCCTTTTTAAGAAGAAAACCGGGAGGGGGTTTTCCCCATCCTGCCTGAGGTGAAAACGCCCTTCCGGTTTTCTGTGTGAAGTTGTCAGTTCGACTATGATAAACTCTATTGAGCAGAATTAGATGATCGTTTAATTATGATACGAAGAGGTAGCGGTAAGACTCAAGGATTGTTCTAATCATCAACAGTGCAGCAGGGTCGCCAAAGGTTGTAGTTTTGCTGCCAAGCGCAGTCAGATCCATCTCCGAGATACTCCCGCCGAATCTGATTTTGATTTTTTCACCTGAATTAAGCCTGCTAATCAGAAAGCCTTCGTTTTCGCTATTAGTAAAATCTTCTTCATACCAGTAGAGAGTCAGCTTGTCCCGGTACGGTTTTCCTCCATAGGGGCAAAAGGTTGCGCAGTTACCGCATTCGTTACAGGTTCCGTCAATGTGTAGGATTTGCCGCTCCTGCTGCATTCCCTTTTCTTCCGGATTTAAAATCTTTATACCTACGTTGGCCCGGTTGGGGCAAACGTCGGAACAGATTGTGCAGCCGGCGCTGCAGTCAAAGATGGGCAGGCCACCTAATTTCTTGATCCGATCCTTCTTCTGCCGATCTTTTTGGTAAACCGGTTCAATTAGAGCTTCTGCGGCAATCTTTTTCAACTTACCCGGATCAATTGTTTCAGGCCCCGACTCTGTCTCCTCACTAACGATTTCAGCCAGCTGCCGAAGACGGTGGTAGCCTCTGGGCCTGAGCAGGGTTGATACGACCGTAACCGGTTTAATCCCCGTTTCAATAATCCTGGCGATATTATTGCGATCAGCACCACCTGAGTAGGATATCCTTAATTTATCCCTAAACTTTTCGGCCAACTTACAGGCCAGGTTAATAGTCAGGGCGTAGAGCGGTTTGCCGGATAGGTACATCTCCTCTCCGGGCAGTTCACCGCGCGTAATTGTTACCGGTAGGGTATTAGATACTTTTACGCCGAACTCCCTTCCCTCTTTTTCCCCTAAAGCAATCAGTCTTTCAATAAGCGGCACCGCTTCGTCAAAGCCGAGATCGGCAGTAAAAGTTTCTTCTTTGAGGGCGATATAATCATATCCCATCCGGTTCAGGGTCTCCCTGACAAATCGATACCCAAGCAGAGTGGGATTTAACTTAACGTGGGTATCCAGCTGCTTTTCACACAAGAGGTACCTGCAGATCTCTTCGATCTCTTGCGGGGGGCAACCATGCATCGTGGAGAGGCTGATGGATCGGCAGATCTGCGGAGAGATACTATCGATAAAAGCCTGATCCAAGTGGCCGAAGAGGTTACACTTCTCACTTAAAATGGCTTTGCAATCTTTAAAGATCTTAGTTATGGAAGCATCCTTAAGCCCTTCCATAAAGCGGTCAACCTTTGTTGATCTGATCCCCTGCAGGTCGTAGCCAACGCTCATGTTGAAGGTAAAAGCGCGCTGGTTGCTGCCAAAGAGCTCTTTTCCCAGCAGATGCAGTAGAAGCCAGCCTTTTATGTATTCTTCCAAAGCTTCCCCGATAGCCAACTCTGTTGACCATTCAGTGTTGTAGCACTCATCCATAGCGTTAATGCAAGGTTTGGGAAAAGTGAGGCGGTCAAGCACCTGCACCGTTTTTAACTCAAAGTAACGGCCTCCGGTCAGGTATGCTGCAGCCAGGTTTTGAGCCAGCTGAGTATGTGGGCCGGCAGCGGGTCCGAGGGGCAGCTGTTGCAGACCTGCGCCAACCCTTCCTTCGCCTTCCCTATTTACCTGAAAAAATTTAGCGGACGGGATAGAAAAGATCGATCGCTCACGTTTGTATTCCTCGCTGATCCAGCTTAGAAGGCCGGCAAAAGGGATGGTGCGCATCCGGTCGCTCATCGGTAAGCTCCTCCAGCGGCAGTAGTATGGTTTGTTAATCTGGATTCTTTATTCTCCGCTTGCGCTGCTTTTCCTGCCCTTTTTCGGTTCACGTCAGAGGGCAAGATTTTGATTGCCGGCAGGAAAAACGAAATTCTTATGGAAATGTCTTTAATAGTCAAATAATTGCTTTATTTGAGACCAGGGTGGTACGAATGGCAGAAACGGTTTCATTTCAGGTTAATGGTGAGACCTTCACAATCGAGTGCCCGGATAATTTAACCCTTCTTTCGTATCTGAGGGATAAACTCGGCCTGATGGGCTCAAAAAACGGCTGTAATCAGGGGCACTGTGGCAGCTGTACTGTAATTATTGACGGCAGGGCTTGCAGGGCCTGTTCTATTAAAATTCCAAAACTGCAGGGCAGTATAGTTGAAACCATAGAGAACCTATCGTCCGCCGGCACAATGCATCCTCTGCAGGATGCTTTTATGAAAACAGGGGCAGTGCAGTGCGGCTTCTGTACTCCGGGGATGATCATGGCTGCCAAGGCGCTTCTTGATCAGAACCAACAACCAACCGAAGAAGAAATCAGAGAAGCTCTCCGTCACAATCTCTGCCGCTGTACCGGTTATAGCGCCATTATCAGGGCAGTTCAGCTGGCCGCTGCCGTGCTGCGGGGCGATCCCGTTGCCACTGCCACTGGCGATCGGAAAATTGACCAGGGCGAGAGACCGGAGGACGCTTCAATTGGCGCCTCCCCCCTTAAAAAAGATGCTGTCGCTAAGGTAACCGGTGGTCTGCTCTATGCCGGAGATCTGCATTTTGAAAACCTGCTTTACGGAAAACTGCTGCTTAGCCGTTATCCATCGGCCAGGATTTTAAACATCGATGTTACAAAGGCTGCTGTTGCCGATGGGGTCGCGGCAGTCCTTACTGCCAAACAGATTCCAGGGCGCAATGGTTTCGGCCTGCTTAACCCCCATCAGCCGGTCCTGGCCGCTGAGAGAGTCCGCTATATCGGCGAACCGCTGGCGGTTGTATTTGCTGAAAGCGAAGAAACTGCTACTTCAGCCTTGGAACTGATCGAGGTGGATTATGAGCTGCTGCCCGGGATCTATTCAGCCGGGGAAGGCCTGAAGGCTGACGCACCGCCTCTGCACCCCGAAGGTAACCTGGTGCACCATCTTTCAGTGCGTCGTGGCGACACGGATAAAGCCTTTGCGGAAGCTGATGTTGTCCTAGATGGTGAATATACGACTCCGATGCTCGAGCATGCTTACCTGGAGCCGGAAGCAGCTGTGGCCCGGGTCGACGGACAGGGGGTTATTTCTGTCTGGACCGCCAGCCAGGGCTCATTCGCTTTTCGGGAGATGATTGCCGCTGCTCTTAACCTTCCAGCTGAACGGTTGAGGGTGATTTACACTCCTGCCGGTGGGGCATTCGGCGGTAAAGAAGAGCCAACTGTGCAGATTCACTGTGCCCTGGGGGCGATGATCACCGGTCGGCCGGTAAAGATGGTCCTAAGCCGCCGTGAATCGATCCTTATCTCGACCAAGCGTCACGGATCCAGAATGATCTACCGCCACGGCGCTAAAGCCGATGGCAGGATCATTGCGATGGAAGCAAAGATTACCCTCGATGCCGGGGCTTATGAATCTTTGAGCAAACCGGTGGTCTTTCGGGCCGCAATCACTGCTGCCGGGCCCTATGATATCCCGAATGTCAAAACCGATGCCTACGGGGTCTACACCAA
>CAYGHB010000039.1:5775-10709 GCA_964349375.1 uncultured Syntrophomonadaceae bacterium
GATCAGGCCGGCGCGAGGATTGAAATTGACCGCCAGGGTAGGCTGCTGCTGAAAGTTGGGGCGGCCGATCTGGGACAGGGCTCCGATACAGTTTTAACCCAGGTGGCTGCTTATGAAACGGGCCTGCTCTACGAAGATTTTACAGTTATATCCAACGACACGGCGCTCACTCCCGAAGGCGGAGTGACTACTGCCTCACGGCAAACCTATATCTCAGGACACGCGGTCCGGGAAGCTGCCGCTCAATTTATGGTCAGCTTCCGGCGCTGCCTGGCGGAATGTTTTAAAGTCGAACCCAGCGGCTACAGGCCGGCGCGCGGAGGCATAGCAGCCCTGTCCGATAACCCGGATAAAGCTGTTCTTATCTCCTACAAGCAGATCGCGAATGCTGCTGAAAAAGCAGGTTATAAACTCTCTGGCGAAAGCCTGTACACGGCGCCGGAAACTTATCCACTGCGAGAGAGCGCCGACCAGGAGGCTGGTGTGGATCCAAAACTCTATGCTGTCCATTTTGCATACTGCTATGCAGCCCAGGCAGCAATTGTCGAAGTTGATCAGACCAGCGGTGCAGTAAAAGTGTTGAAAGTAATCGCCGCCCAGGACTTAGGAAAGGCGATCCACCACCAGAACAGTTGCTGCCAGATCGAGGGCGCTGTGCTGATGGGACTTGGTTATGCTCTGAGCGAGGAGTTGCAGCTGGATCAGGGCCGGGTAGTTTCAGATAACCTGCTCAAACTGAAATTGCCGGGGATTAAGGAGAGCCCCCCGATCGAGGTTTTCCTGGTGGAAGAACCTTCAGCCGGGCCTTACGGCGCCAAGGGTATGGGCGAACTGCCCCTGAACCCGACAGCTCCGGCGATCATCAGCGCTATTTACAACGCCGTGGGGGTGCGTATAACTGATCTGCCGGCGCGGCCGGAAAAAATTATGGAAGCGTTAAATAAAGAAAATAATAGATAGATAGACAGACAGAAGGAAATGATTATATGCTGATCATCGGAAACGGAACTCTTGTAACGCTCGGCAAGAAATGCCGCGTAATCGAAGGCGGCGGGGTGCTGATTGAAAACGGTCTCATTGCTGCAGTTGGTGATACTGCCGGCCTCTTAAAGACTGCTCCCGGCGCTGAGTATTTCGACTGTCGCGGTAAGTTGATTATGCCCGGTTTTATCTGCGTCCACACCCATACGTACGGCACTTTTACCCGGGGGATGGCCTTAAGTGGTGAAGCGCCTGCGGACTTTCCCCAGGTTCTGGAGCGTTTGTGGTGGAGATTCGACCGGGCTTTATCCCTGGAAGATATTTATTACAGCGCTCTGATAACCTTTATCGCCTGCCTGAAAAACGGCACGACCACGGTACTGGACCACCATGCCAGCCCCAATGCGATCAGTGCTAGCCTGGAGCAGATTGGCCGGGCCGCCCGGGAAACGGGGATCAGGGCCAACCTCTGCTATGAGGTAAGCGATCGCGATGGGGCTGCAAAGATGCAGGCCGGTCTGGAAGAGAACGTTTCATTTATCAGGCAGTGCCGGGAAGTAGGCTCAGCGGAACTGACCGCCACTTTTGGTATGCATGCCTCCTTTACCATCGGCCCCGAAACAATGGAAAATTGCGCCCGGGCGGCCCACGACCAGGATACGGGAATCCATATCCATGTCGCTGAGAGCCGTGAAGATGCCATACACTGCCGGGAAAAATACGGCATCGGCGTAGTGGAGAGACTTGACCGTTATAACTTGCTCGGCCCCAAAACCCTGGCTGCCCACTGTGTGCATATCAGTGAAGAGGAGATGGTTCTCCTGGCCCGCAGCGGCACCAATGTGGCCCACAATCCCCAGTCTAACATGAACAACGCGGTGGGCTGCGCGCCGGTGCTCAGGATGCTTGATAAAGGCGTGAAGCTTGGTCTGGGCAGCGACGGCATGACCACCGACATGATCGAAGGAATGAAAACGGCGCATATCTTGCACAAACACTGCCAGGAAGATCCCCGGGTCGGCTGGGCAGAGGTCCCCCTGATGCAGTTTGGCAACAACCCGCAGATCATGGGAGGCTACTTTCCCGTAAAATTGGGAGAACTGGCTCCGGGGACGGCGGCCGATCTGATCGTGGTCGACTACGATCCACCCACTCCCCTGACGGCCGAAAACTATTACGGGCACCTGGTCTTCGGGATGACGGGCAGAATGGTCGAAACAACGCTGGTCGCCGGTAAAATATTGATGCGCAACCGGTCTCTGACCACTATTAATGAAGAGAACATTAATTCACTGGCAAGGGAGCTGGCTGCAAAACTATGGAAACGGTTATAGAGAAACAAAGATCAGCTGTGGCGCGCGGCAGTATCGGTAAAAGCCCGCACCGCATCGACGCTGTGGCCAAGGTGACGGGCAAAGCCAATTATGCCGGCGATTATTTTGTTAACGGTATGCTGGTCGGAAAAGTTCTGCGCAGCCCCCATGCCCATGCCCGGGTCAGGTCGATCGATACGACGAAAGCGGCGGCCATGCCCGGAGTGGAAGCAGTATTAACGCACCTTAATGTGCCCCAGCATCTTTACCCGACCGCCGGTCATCCCTATACTATCGATCCCGGGCGCGGAGATGTGGCCGATAAAACTATTCTGACCGCCAAGGCCCGCTATGTGGGCGATGAAATTGCGGCGGTAGTAGCCGTTGATCAGCTTACCGCCGCTAAAGCTTTAAAGCTGATCGAGGTTGACTACGAAGTGCTGGAGCCGGTTTTCTCAGCAGAAGCAGCGCTTGAGAAGGGCGCACCCCTGGTGCACGAAGAGCGCGGCAGCAACCTGGTTAGCGCTGCCGGTTACGACATCGGCGATTATGATGCGCTCGCGAAGAAGGCAGACCATATATTTTCCGGGACCTTCGAAACCGGGATCGTGCAGCACTGCGCCCTGGAGAACCACGTCGCCTACGCTTATATTGACAGCGACGAAAGACTGGTAATTGTTTCCTCCACCCAGATTCCGCACATCTGCCGCCGCATCGTCGGGCAGGCACTTGGCATACCCTGGGGACGAATCAGAATCATCAAACCCTACGTGGGCGGCGGTTTTGGCAGCAAGCAGGATGCCTGCCTGGAACCGCTGGTTGCGGCGATGACCATGGCTGTCGGCGGCAGGCCGGTTAAACTGGAACTTTCCCGGGAAGAATGCATGATCTCCACCCGGACCAGGCATTCGACGAAGATCAGGCTGGAGACGGCCGTAAGCAGCGACGGTAAGCTGCTGGGGATCAGGGTCGACGCCATCTCGAATACGGGCGCTTATGCTTCCCACGGACATTCGGTAATTGCGGCGGGCGGCTCCAAGTTCAAGTATACTTATCATTTTGAAGCAATCTGTTTTGCGCCGCGCACGGTCTACACCAACCTGCCGGTTGCCGGGGCGATGCGCGCTTATGGTTCGCCACAGATCGCTTTTGCCTTAGAAGCGCATCTCGATAATATTGCCCGAGAAATGGGGCTCAATCCGCTGGAGCTGCGCCTGAAAAACCTGAACCGGGTTGGCTACCGGGATCCGCATTCCGGCAACCAGATCTTAAGTATTGGCCTTGAGGAATGTATTGAACGGGGAAAAGAGCTGATCGACTGGGACCAAAAGAAAGTGCAATTTGAAGAGCTAAACCGGCAGGATGGCGTAAAACGGCGGGGTTTGGGGCTGGCCTGCTTCAGTTACGGATCAGGCACTTACCCGGCCTGCCTCGAAGTGGCCGGCGCCAGGATCGTTCTCAACCAGGACGGTTCGGTGCAGTTGCAGCTGGGAGCAACAGAGATCGGTCAGGGCAGCGACACCGTTTTAGCCCAGATGGCTGCCGAATCGATCGGCATTCCGGTTGGTTCAGTGCACGTGGTTACCACCCAGGATACAGATGTCAGCCCCTTTGACACCGGTAGTTATGCTTCCCGCCAGACCTACATTTCCGGGATGGCCGTCAAGAAAGCGGCCCTTGAAATAAAGGAAAAGGTGCTAAAACTTGCCGGGGAGATGGCCGGTCAGCCGACTGCGACCTTAGATATTATTAATGCCAATATAGTGGCGGCGGATTCAGGGCAGGTGCTCATGCCCCTGGCTGCTATCGCCCTGCATAGTTATTATGACCGTGAAAATGCCCAGCCGATCACCAGCGATGTTTCCATAAACGCCAAAGTCAATGCCATATCATTCGGGGTTACCTTTGCCGCGGTGGAGGTTGATATCGGGACCGGACAGATCGAGGTTTTAGAAATTTTTAATGTTCACGATTCCGGGACGATCATCAACCGTCAGTTGGCCGAAGGGCAGGTTCACGGCGGGGTCAGTATGGCTCTCGGTTACGCTCTCTCCGAGGAGCTGCTCTTTGATCAAAAGAGCGGCAGAATTCTCAACAATAACCTGCTCGATTACAAACTGCCCACGATCCTCGATACGCCGGAGATCGGCCTTGATTTCATCGAAACCTACGAGCCGACCGGACCGTACGGCAACAAGTCGCTCGGCGAGCCGCCGACCATCTCGCCTGCGCCGGCCATTCGCAACGCTCTGCTCGCCGCTACCGGGGTGGCTATAAACCGGGTACCAATCAGGCCGCAGATCGCCTTTGAACATTTTAAGGCAGCCGGGCTGATTAAAGGGGGTAGCTGAGATGTTCCTGGTGGAAGAGTGTTTTGAAGCGCTAACACTGGATGCAGCGCTCTTACTAATGGCTGAAAACCCCGAGCGTCAAATCATCGCCGGGGGGACCGACCTTTTGATCAAAATGCGCGAGGAGCCGGCAAAAAGCGTGCAGCTGGTCAGCATCCGTTCACTCGAAGCTCTGAAAAAGATCAGCCTGCTTGACGATAAAACTCTCAGTATTGGTCCACTGGTTACTTTTAACGATCTGGCCACAGATCCCCTGATCCGCGGGCAGCTGCCAATCCTGGTCGAGGCG
>CAYGHB010000040.1:0-1711 GCA_964349375.1 uncultured Syntrophomonadaceae bacterium
GTATCTGGTTCTCTCCAGTCTGGGGGAGGGAGTATCTGGTTCTCTCCAGTCTGGGGGAGGGAGTTTATATCCCCTCACCACCAGAGGGGGAGGGAGTTTCTTGGGCGTTGCGGAACCTATTTTCTTATTGTACAAATCTCAGCAGGTCGATTGTCTATTGATATTTCGAGACTTAACTTTAATCTATTATTGGCAAAACAAATAATTCCTTTACTTTTTTTCAGCCTCTTTTAAAGAATCGAGATTAGACCAGAAGCGATCAACCTGCTTTTCTGTTTCAGCCAAAGAGCCGCTGTTATCGATAACCTGGTGCGCATACTTTCTTTTTTCATCGATCGCCAATTGGGCGGCAAGGCGCAGCTCTGCTTCTTCCGGGTTCAAGCCGTCGCGCTCTTCGAGTCGCTTGAGCTGCAGCTCCCGCGGTGCATAAACCAAGAGGATCAAATCGACCATCTCCTGCATCCCGGCCTCAATCAGCAGGGGAATATCATAAACGATAACCGCATCAGGTTCTTTTTGTTCAATCTCTTTAGTCAGTTCCAGGATACGGGCTCCTACCCAGGGGTGAATAATAGCGTTTAAAGTTTTTAGTTTTTGCGGATCACCAAATACCAGTTCAGCTATTTTAGCCCGGTCCAGTTTCTGATCCGGCAGCAAAACCGAATCACCAAGCCAGCTTACAATTTCCCGCCAGGCCGATTGGTTTGGTTCAACTACTTCCCTGGCCAGTTGATCAGCATCAATAATGTATGCTCCTTTGCGGCTTAGTATCTCGACCACAGTGCTTTTTCCAGTTGCAATACCGCCGGTTAAGCCAATGATGAACATTAAATAGTATCTCCCTTTTTTATGCTTCTCTGTTTTACTACTGGCTCTTTATTAACCTGGCAGCAGGGACAATAATAAGTGCCTCGACCGGCAACCACAGTTTTTTCAATCAGCGCACCACAGGAGCAGCGCTCGCCCTTGCGGCCGTAAACACTGAGCTTGTTCTGAAAATCGCCAAGAGCGCCCCGGGCATTGCGGTAATCCCGAAAACTGGTGCCTCCATGTTCAATACTCAACTCTAAAACTTGCTGAATTGTTTTATACAATTTTTCAGCTTCGGCCGCCGTCAGTTTTGATGCCTGCTGTTCCGGATGTA
Organism: uncultured Syntrophomonadaceae bacterium; assembly: GCA_964349375.1. Lineage (GTDB taxonomy): Bacteria > Bacillota > Dethiobacteria > DTU022 > DTU022 > UBA993. The sequence continues at coordinate 1,145 of CAYGHB010000040.1, forward strand.
AATGGCAAAGGTGCAGGCATTCATCGGTATAGATATTACCCATTCCGGCAGAGCAACTCTGATCAAGGAGCAGCGCTTTTAAGTTTCGCTTACCCCTCTTTTCGAGCAGCGTTCTAAATTGTTCTAAGTTGAGTTCAGTATAAATATCCGGACCCACGTTCTTAAGAACCAGGTTCTTAAGCTCATTCAAATCTTTAACCAGCCAGAGCCGGCCAAACCGACGCATGTCGGAGTACTGCAGCATACTGCCACCATTAAAGGGTAGCTCTACCCGCAGAAAGCGGTCAGCACGGGGCAGATCCCCTTTACTGCTGAAGATTAAATTACCAGTCATGCGCAGATGCACAACCAGAATGCCCCGGACGAGGTAAAATAACAGGTATTTGCCCCTGCGCCCAAGAGTTTTTACTGTTTGCCCTTCTAAAGCAGCAATAAAATCATCCGGGTCCGGGTACTGAATAGTGGATGGCATATGCAAGATAGGAGCAGCAAAAGTTTTGCCTTTAACAAGAGGTTCCAGTTCCAGGCGGATTACTTCCACTTCGGGCAGTTCAGGCATTGGTTCTC
>CAYGHB010000040.1:1811-10468 GCA_964349375.1 uncultured Syntrophomonadaceae bacterium
GGTTCCAGTTCCAGGCGGATTACTTCCACTTCGGGCAGTTCAGGCATTGGTTCTCCTTAAAATGTTTTCAATTCTTCCCAGTTGGAGCCCCATTTCAGGTCAACCTGCAGCGGCACATTAAGGGTATACGCCTCTTCCATTTCGCGTTTGATCAAGGGGGCGAAGAAATCCAGTTCATTTTCATCGATTTCGAACAACAGCTCGTCATGAATTTGCAGGAGCATTTGAGCGCTGAAACCACCCTCATTGATAATCTGGTCAATTTTTAACATCGCCAGCTTGATAATATCAGCAGCGCTGCCCTGGATCGGTGTGTTTAGAGCCATCCTTTCCGCAAAACTACGGATATTGTGATTGGAAGAGTTTATTTCGGGCAGGTAACGCCTGCGGTTGAGGAGTGTTGTTACATAACCCTGTTCCCGGGCAAGCATCGTGATCTGTTCCATGTATTTTTTTACGCCCCGGTAGCGGTCAAAGTAACCATCAATATACTCCTTCGCTTCGGCCCTCGAAATCCTCAAACCCTGAGAAAGGCCATAATCGCTGGAGCCGTAAATGATGCCAAAGTTTACCGCCTTGGCTTTGTCACGCATCAGCGGGGTTACTTCTGCCAGGCTAATGCCGTTCACCTCAGCTGCTGTACGGAGATGAATATCCTGACCGGTTTGAAAAGCTTCAAGCAGGATTGGATCACCTGATAAATGGGCCAGGATCCGTAGTTCAACCTGGGAATAATCCGCAGCCAGGAATTTTTTACCCTCTCCGGCAGGGATAAAAGCGCGGCGTATCTTTCGGCCCTCTTCGAGGCGGATCGGAATATTTTGCAGGTTTGGATCGCTGCTGCTCAGGCGACCGGTGGCTGTTGAAGCCTGGTTAAGAGTAGTGTAAATCTTCTGTTCCTGTCGATCGACCAGATCAACAAGACCTGTAAGATAAGTTCCCTCCAACTTAGCCAGCTGTCGGTAGCAAATCAGCAGGCCGGCAATGTCGTGCTGATCGGCCAACTCTTCCAGTACCCGGGCATCGGTTGAACGCCCGGTTTTGGTTTTGCGAAATACCGGCAAACCAAGCTTGTCGAAAAGAACAGTGGCCAGTTGCTGAGGCGAATTGATATTAAAATTTTCACCGGCAATCTCATAAATTTCATGCTCCAGATCTGAAAGACGCTTCTTAATCTCTACTGAAAGAGTGCGCAGGTAATCAGCATCAACCTTTAAGCCACGTCTTTCCATCCTTGCCAGAACTGAGGCCAGAGGCTGTTCCAGATCGTAAAGCAAAGGCGCTAGTTTCTGTTCTTCCAGATCAGCATTTAGCTCATCCTGAAGCAAGAATAGGCTGCGGGTAGTTTCAGCCTTCAGTTCGCGAAAACGCTGCTGATCATAACCCTTTTTCCTGGGATCACGGACACAATCAGCGGTAAACCCTAAATATTTCTGCATCAGGGCGCTTAAATCGTAACCGTTAGCAGCCGGATCTACCAGGTAAGCCGCCAACTGAACATCAAAAGCCACGGCCGGTAGAGGCAGATTGCTGTTTAGAAAGAGGTGATCAATATACTTTTTATTATGAACTAAAAGACTAATATTCCTGCTTTCCAGAGCAGAGAGCATTCTGATTAATTCCGGACTCTTTTCCGCAACCAATGCCGGACTCAGATAATAGCCTTTACTCCGGTCGGTAGCCAGGGCCACAAACTTAAGAGGCTGATGCCAATAAGGGCGCCCTGCTTCCGGTTCAGAGCAGATGGCCAACTGTGAGTGATCATCAAGTGAGCCGAGCAGCGTTTTTAATGTAACTAAATCGGCAATCTCTTCGACGTTATAACATTTTTTGGGGGACTCTTGCAGCTCTCCGCTATCGATCCTGCCTGCCTTAAGACGGTTAATCAGGCTCTTGAATTCAAGCTGTTCGAAAAGCGGCAGCAACAGTTCATAGTCCGGTTCGCGAAAACGGCAGGATTCCAAGTCTAAATCGAGGGGTACATCACGCCTTAGAGTAACCAGTTCGCGTCCAGTAAAAAGCTGGTCACGGAAATTGGCAAGATTTTCGGCCGTCTTGGGTTTCAGCTGATCAAGATGCTCATAAATTGAGTCGATCGTTTTGTATTCAGTGAGTAGTTGGCAGGCAGTTTTGTCACCGATTCCCGGAACACCGGCTATGTTATCGGAAGGGTCACCTTTGAGAGCCTTAAACTCAATGATCTGTTCCGGGGCCAAGCCGTAAATTTTTTTCAGTTGATCGCGATCATACCGCTCCATCACACTGATCCCTTTTTTTGTAAGCATAACGGTGATTTGATCGTCAACCAACTGCAGCAGGTCCGCGTCGCCGGAAACCACTACAACTTTCTGGCCTGAAGCGACAAAACGATCAGCCAGGGTGCCGATAACATCATCGGCCTCGAAATCGTCGATCTCAAAAACAGCGATCTTCATGGCTGATAAAATATCCCGCACCTTGCCGACCTGCTCGCTAAGCTCGGCCGGTGTTTTTTCTCTCTGAGCTTTGTATGTTTCATCAATTCTCACCCTGAATGAGGGTTTTGGCGGATCAAAAGCAACGGCCAGATAATCTGGCCGCTCTTCTTCTAACAATTTATAAAGCATGGTAGTGAAACCGTAAACAGCATTGGTATGTTCACCGCGACGGTTTTGCAGCAAAGGAAGAGCATAAAAAGCCCGGTACAGCAAACTGTTACCGTCAATGACAACAAACTTTTCCGGATCAGATGAGCTCAAGTATGATGGCTCCTTTAGCTATAACTAAAACTGACCGCTCAGATCAGCCATTTCGATAGCCGCGGAAGCTGCCTGCCAACCCTTGTTGCCGGCCTTGCTTCCTGCCCTTTCGATTGCCTGCTCGAGGGTATCGCTGGTAATCACGCCAAAAATTACTGGTAATCCGCTATCAAGACCTACCTGGGCCACACCTTTGGCCACTTCGGAAGCAACGTAATCAAAATGAGGAGTTGAGCCCCTGATTACTGCACCGAGGCAGATTACTGCGTCATAACGTTTGCTGATTACCGCTTTTTTCGCGGCAAAGGGAATTTCAAATGCCCCAGGCACCCAAATAATTTCGATTTTTGCTTCATCAGCCTCATGGCGTTTCAGGCAATCGAGAGCGCCACTGAGCAGGTGTCCTGAAATAAATTCGTTAAAACGGCTGACGACAATACCAAAACGATAATCGCGGGCAATCAGTTTACCTTCTATTGTTTTCAATTCTTTACCTCCGTCCTTTATTTAGCCATATTGAGTATATGGCCAAGTTTTTCCTTTTTTGTTGAAAGATAATTGCAATTATAACTGCATGGTTCCACCTCCAGTGGAACACGCTCTACAATATTGATATCATAACCCTCGAGACCTTTGATCTTGCGTGGGTTGTTGGTCAGGAGGCGGATTTTTTTCAATCCCAGGTCAACCATGATCTGTGCGCCAACCCCGTAATCGCGTAAGTCGGCAGCAAAACCAAGCTCTTCGTTCGCTTCAACCGTGTCTCTTCCCGTATCCTGCAGCTCATAGGCTTTTATTTTATTCAGGAGCCCTATACCGCGACCTTCCTGGCGCATGTAGATCAGGGTACCGGTTCCGGTTTCGGCGATCTGTTTCATGGCCTGGTGCAGCTGATTGCCGCAATCACAGCGGAGCGAAGCAAAAACATCTCCGGTGAGGCACTCAGAGTGCACCCTGACCAGAGCAGGCTCATCTGGCTTAATTTCCCCCATTACCATCGCCAGGTGAGTTTGGTTATCAATGTTGTTTTCGTAGGCAATCAGTTTAAAGCTGCCAAATATGGTGGGCAGCTCCGCCGTTGCACCCCGCCATACCAGTTTCTCCTTCTTCATCCGGTAATTAATCAGATCGGCAATTGAAATAAGCTTCAGATCATGTTCCTTGCAGAATTCTATCAACTGGGGCAGACGGGCCATGCTGCCATCCTCGTTAATAATCTCGCATATAACTCCTGCCGGTTCAAGATCGGAAAGCAGCGCTAAATCTACTGCCGCCTCGGTATGCCCTGCCCGGCGCAGCACTCCGCCTTCCATTGCTTCAAGGGGGAAAATGTGGCCAGGGCGCTTTAAGTCCGCGGGCCTGGTGGCCGGATCGACCAAGGCTTTGATCGTTTTGGCCCTCTCAAAAGCAGATATCCCTGTAGCACAGGAGCCGGCATCAACTGAAACGGTAAAAGCAGTACAGTGCGCATCTGTATTTTGGGTTACCATCTGTGGCAGGTCAAGTTCCTTTAACCTTTTAGAGGTAAGCGGAGCACACACCAGGCCACGGGCATTACGGATCATAAAGTTTACTGCTTCCGGAGTAACTTTGGATGCAGCCATAATCAGATCGCCCTCATTTTCACGGTCTTCATCGTCAACAACCACAACCATCCGCCCTGCTTTTAAATCCTCCCGGGCTTCTTCAATACTGTTAAAAGTCATTTTTATTTTCAACTCCTTGAGTATAGAGGTAACCCTTTTCCATTAAAAGGTCCATCGTTATTTTATTAGTCCCATTTCTATCATTACTAAGCCGTGGTTCCAGCATTTTTTCAACATATTTTCCAATCATGTCTACTTCTAAGTTAACCGCAGCGCCAATCTCTCCTGTGCCCAGGGTAGTCTCCTGGCCGGTGTAAGGAATAATGCCGACCGAGAAACCAGACGCTTTGACATCAATGACGGTCAGGCTGGCCCCATCAAGAGCAACTGAACCCTTTGGCACGATGTAACGCAGCAGCCCAGGTGCAGCCTCAAAGCTTAACAGTGTTGCTCCTCCCTGAGGTTTATTCTGGATAAGGGTTACAACTGCATCAATATGACCACTTACCAGGTGTCCGCCAAGTCGTCCGCCGAGAGCCATGGCCCTTTCCAGGTTTACCCTCTGACCCGCCTTCAGACCGCCGAGAGTTGTTCTTTTTAAAGTCTCAGGCATAACGAAAGCAGTAAACGTATCACTGTTAAAAGCGGTAACCGTCAGGCAGGGACCGCTGACAGCAATGCTGTCGCCAATTTTTAACCCGCCTAACACAACTTTTGCCTCAATGACAATTGATGCACCGGCAGATGAACTTTGGATCCGGCGCACTGTGCCCAGCTCTTCAATAATACCAGTAAACAATAGCTACACCTTCCGATTAATCCTGGATCCTTCTTGGATAGCCGATCAAGAGCAGATCGCGATCAAATTGCTTCATCTCAATATCTTCTACCGCCCATGCTTGTTCCAGAGCCGGAATACCGGAACCGGAAAAAGCTGTGGGGCTTTCCTTGCCGCCGATGATCAAGGGGGCGATAAAGATAAATAGTTTGTCAATCAACCCCTGATCAAGCATACTGTAGTTTAAAGTACCTCCGCCCTCCACCAGCACGGCAGAAAGTTCCCTGGCCGCAAGTTCCTTCATCAGGGCCTTTAGATCAACCCGGCCACTTTCTTCGGGAATTTCCAACACTTCAACGCCTTTTGACTTTAAGGCCCGGCATTTATCCTGCGGCGCTTTCGTAGTTACCACCACGATCGTTTTTGCCGCTGATCCACTTTCAATTACTTTTGCATCGAGCGGAAGGCGGGCACTGCTGTCAACAATAACCCTGACCGGATCATGTCCTGCTCCGCTTTCCAGCCTTGTGGTCAGCCGCGGGTTGTCCTTGAGGACAGTCTCAATACCTACCATAATTACGTCGGTATGATCGCGCAGGCGGTGCACGAACTGACGCGCTTTTTCACCGGTTATCCAGTGTGATTCACCAGCGGAGGTGGCAATTTTTCCGTCAAGGCTCATCGCTACCTTGACAGATACGTAAGGCATTTTTGTCGTTATGTACTTGATAAAGGTTTCATTAAGGTGACGGGCCTTTTGATGAAGAATACCTTCGCGGGTTTTAATCCCTGCTTCCTGCAGGCGGGCGATACCGCGACCCGATACCAGTGGATTTGGATCTTGCACGGCAATAACGACCCTGCTAATCCCGGCTTTGATGATCGCCTCTGTGCAGGGCCCTGTCCGTCCATGGTGGTTGCATGGCTCCAGGTTGATATATAGGGTAGCTCCTTTTGCTTTTTCGCCTGCCTTTTCCAAGGCAATAATTTCAGCATGAGCAGTGCCGGTAGCCCTGTGATACCCGCTACCTACCACCTCTGCTCCCTGGACAATCACTGCTCCAACCATCGGATTGGGATTGGTGCGGCCGCGTCCCTGGCGGGCAAGGTCCAGAGCCATCCACATATATCGATCGTCAGCATCCACCTGCCACTCACCCCGTTTTCACAATAATAATCAGACTTCTTAAAGACATTATATCTTCATACCAGTCTTACGTAAAGCAAACAGGAGCTTCATCCGATGTTTGCTATGATGAGCGGGTTTTTACAACTGCTTCAGTTCTTTGATCAGGGCCATACCATCGGTCTCTTCGAAAATAGCGGAGCCGGCAACCAGTACTGTTGCACCGGCTTTGACTATTGCCGGCGCAGTATTGCGATTTACCCCGCCATCAACCTGCAGTTCTATGTTCAGCTTCCGCGTTTTAATTTGTTCGGCGCAATAGGTAATTTTCGGCAGCATTTCAGAGATAAAAGCCTGACCTCCGGCGCCCGGGTTTACACTCATTATCAGCACCAGGTCAAGCAGCGGCCAGACATGTTCCAGAGCAGTAACAGGTGTTGCCGGGTTAAGGGCAACTCCTGCCTTGACGCCGGCGGATTTTATTGTGCGCAATAAACGATCAAGGTGTGCAGTTGCCTCGGCCTGCACGGTAAGCAGGTTTATTCCGGCTCCGGCGAAAGGTTCAACCTGGCTTTCGGGATCACGAACCATCAGATGAGCATCCATAAAAAGCTTTGTATGCGGACGCAGCCAAGCGGCAACAATAGGACCGACTGTAATGGCCGGAACAAAACTGCCATCCATCACATCAAAATGAATCCAGTCTGCACCGTTTTCTTCAACCCTCTTTACCTCTTCACGCAAAATGCCAAAGTCAGCTGATAGCAAAGAGGGGGCCACTTTTATCTTCATTGTCAGTAAACCTCCTGCCGTTTTGAAAGCTCATCCATAAAGTAGCTGTAGTGCTCGTAGCGAAGCGGATTAATCTGATTACCAAGGTGCTGCCTGATGGCACAGCGTGGCTCAGTGAGGTGACGGCAGTCTCGATAGGCACACTCTCCGGAATATGCTTCAAACTCAGGAAAAAGCGTTGCTAAATCTTCCGGCTTCAGGTCGGCAAGTTCGAGACGGGTAAATCCCGGGGTGTCTACAACCGAGCCTCCAAAATCCAGAGGTAGAAGCTCGGCCTGACGGGTTGTGTGCCGGCCACGCTTGATCTTGTCACTCACCGTTCCTGTTTTCAGGGTAAGGCCGGGTTGCAAAGCATTAAGTAGAGAAGATTTACCGGCACCAGAGTGTCCGGCAAAAACAGTGCATTTGCCGGTTAACCATTTTGCCAGGCTGTCAAGCCCCCGGCCACAGAGTGCGCTGCAGATTATCATCCTATAAGGAAAAAGATTAAGCTGACTTTCAATCTCATTTAACTCATCGTCTTCAACTAAATCCGCTTTGTTCAGGCAGAGCAGGGCTACCAGTCCTTCCTTTTCAGCCATTACCAGTAAGCGGCTGGCGAGCTGCCAGTCATATGAGGGTTGTTTGAGCGACATAATTACTGCCAGCTGGTCGACATTGGCGACGTTGGGGCGATTAAGACAGTTATTGCGTGGTATCAGCTCTTCTATGATACCATCATCAATATCTTTTTCTGCAGTTGGTCCGGCAGGCCCGAGGGGAGGCACAAATAAAACCCGGTCGCCTACCATCAGTGACTGGTTGTCTCTTTTCAGGTTACCGCGGGCCCGACACTGGTAAATTTCTCTCGCTTCAGTAAGGACGGAAAAAAATCCACCGGCTGCCCTGATAATTGTCCCCTGAATCAAGAATGTCCTCCCTACTCGCCTACGATGATGTCAACAAATTGCCCGGGAATAACTTCTTCGCCGGATTCCGGGAACTGTTCAACAACATGCCCAGTTGAACCAATTGTAAATTTATAGCGGACACGTGGCCTAAGATCATTTTCTTCAAGATATTCAATAGCTCCGGCCTCGGAAAAACCGATTAAATTAGCAATCTGAAATGGCCCACGTCCCTGGCTGATATATACAACAACCTCTTCTCCACGCGATATGCGGAAAGACTCGCTCGGAACCTGACGGTAGATCACCCCTTCTGGTATCTCTTCATTATATTCGCGAACGATGCTCATGTTCAGGTCGAGATCACGTAATATAACCCTGGCTTCCATCTCCGTTCGCCCATAAAGGTCGGGCGTTACTATAAATTCCGGACCTTTGCTGACATAAAGATCTACCATGCGGTTTTTTCGGACTACCCGTCCTTCGGGTGGATCGGTTTTAACAACATTTCCGACAAGGATTGTCTCGTCGTAGATGTAATATATTTCCTCATTCGGCACCAGGCCTGTTTCCTTGAGGATCTGTACGGCATCACCCTGGGTCAGGTCTCTGACCGTCGGTACCACCACTTCGGGAACCATTATAATGCTGCTGAAGACGTAACCACCTACGGATAGGAGTAAAAGCAGAAGGAAAAAAGCGAGCAGCGGCTTAGCCCAGTTGCGTCTGATCTTGGGAGGTACGGTGAAA
>CAYGHB010000041.1:0-5580 GCA_964349375.1 uncultured Syntrophomonadaceae bacterium
AACGATCCTTAAAGTAGCCTTCGTAGAAATCTGTGATCACCTGCAGCCATTTCAATTTTCCTTCTTCGATTTCGTCGAGCTGCTGTTCCAGGCGAGCGGTAAAATCGATATCAATCACTTCAGGGAAATAGTTGAGCATCAGATCGACGATGATAAAACCAAGTTCAGTCGGGATGAATGCCTTATTTTCCCTGACCACATAACCCCGCCCCTGAATTGTTTCAATAATCGGACTGTAGGTGCTGGGGCGGCCGATCCCTTTTTCTTCGAGGGTCTTGATCAGTGACGCCTCATTGTACCGTGGCGGAGGCTGGGTAAAATGCTGACCCGGTAAAAGTTCAGCCAGGTTAAGCTGTTGCCCTTCCGTAAGCGGCGGCAGCATTGCTTCACCATTTTCTTCTTCCCCTTTGTTCAGGACCAGAAAACCCGGAAAAAGCAGGCTGGAACCGGTTGCTTTAAACTGGTATTCGCCGGCTGTAATTCTAACCCTGACCTGATCGTAGACAGCGGGATTCATCTGGCTGGCAACGAACCGCTCCCAGATCAAGCGGTAGAGGCGGTTTTGGTCGCGGGAAAGATACTGATTAATCAGATCGGGCTCAAGATTGACCACTGTTGGCCGGATCGCTTCGTGAGCCTCCTGAGCGCCTTTACGCGACTTGTACTGGGGAGGTTTTTCAGGCAGATAGTCTTTCCCATATTTTGCATCGATCAGGTTGCGCGCCTCTTCCTGGGCCAGAGCTGAAACTCTGGTTGCATCAGTCCGGATATAGGTGATCAAGCCCGCTGTATCTTTTTCGCCAACATTTATTCCCTCGTAAAGTTGTTGGGCAATAATCATTGTTTTACGGCTGGTAAACCCTAACCGGTTGGATGCTTCCTGCTGCAGACTGCTGGTTGTAAAAGGAGCAGCGGGGCGTCTTTTACGATTACTGCGGGTGATCTGGCTGACGGTGAACGTTTCATTCTTCACCGCTGCAACTACAGCTTCCGCATCTACCTTTTGTTTCAGTTCAATTTTTTTATTCCTGTAACGATCAAGAGCTGCCTTGAACCGTCCTTTAGAAACCGGTTCTTCGAGCAGAGCATCAATGGTCCAATATTCTTCCGCCTTAAAATTGTTAATCTCTTCTTCGCGTTCGCAGATCAAGCGTACGGCAACCGATTGGACCCGACCGGCGCTTAAACCGCTGCGGACCTTGCTCCAAAGCAGCGGAGATATTTTGTAGCCGACCAACCGATCAAGAATTCGGCGAGCCTGCTGGGCATCAAACATATTTTGATCGATCAGTCGCGGTGAAGCAAAAGCCTCTTTAACCGCCGCTTTGGTTATTTCATGAAACTCCACCCGACAGGGCTGATCCAGATCGAGCTTTAAGGCTTCGCCGATATGCCGGCAGATTGCTTCACCTTCGCGATCGGGGTCGGCAGCCAGAAAAACCTGATCGGCTTTCTTTCCGGCATCTTTTAGTTCCTTTAGCAGTTTACCCTTGCCGCGGATCGTTATGTAATTCGGTTCAAATCCATTCTCCAGATCAACTCCGAGTTTACTGCGTGGCAGATCAATCAGGTGGCCGTTGGAGGCCATCACTTTATAGTTTCTGCTTAAAAATTTTCCAATTGTCCGTGCCTTGGTTGGTGATTCAACGATTACAAGTTTCAATAGTTAATCCTCCTTGCCGGGCGGAAAAGATCCCGGAAGGTATTCTACCACACTTGTCAAATGCGGCAAAAATATTTGCCCGGCGTTTGACGAATCAACTTCTTCAGTTCCAGAGAGAGCAGTAATGAACTGATTAAGGCGGCGCTGAACGCGCCGGACCGGATCAGGTCATCAATATGGAGCGGGTAATAAGGGATCAATTGTAACAATCTCTTTTCATCTTCTGCGAGTTCCGGTTCCGGTAGTGATAGTGTTAGCTGTTCCTCGCGACCTTCTGAAATGTTGAGTTCAGCTAATATATCAGCAGCGGATTCAACCAACCGAGCTCCCTCTTTGATCAACCGGTGACAACCGCGGCTATAAGGCGAGCCAATATTACCGGGCACAGCAAATACCTCCCTGTTCTGCTCCAGGGCAAAATTGGCAGTGATCAGCGACCCGCTTTTAGCCGTAGCTTCGACCACCACTGTGCCTAAGGTCAGGCCGCTGATAATCCTGTTGCGCTGGGGAAAATTAGCAGCCAACGGCTGTGTGCCCAAAGGAAATTCGCTGATGACCGCCCCATTTAAAGCGATCTCTTCCATCAACTTTCTGTTTTGCGGAGGATAGCAAAGATCCAAACCGCAGCCGAGCACAGCTGCCGTCCTGCCGCCCCCCTCAAGAGCGCCGCGATGGGCGGCAGTGTCAACGCCAAGAGCCATGCCGCTTACTACAGTGATCCCAACTGTTGCCAGTTCATTACTCAACCTCCCGGCCACCTCCTGCCCGTAAAAGGTAGATCTGCGACTGCCGACAATCGCCACCGCTGGAAAAGACAGTGCTTCAAGAGAGCCACGATAGTAGAGGATCGGCGGGGGAGAGGATATTTGCTTCAGCAACCAGGGATAGTCTTCAGATTTAGTTGAGAGAGTTTTTATTTTATTTTGCTCCAGATTTAGCCATTCAGTCTCGGGGTCAAGAGCCTGTTTATCTTTTGACAGCTGTTCGCCGCTCTCCTTTTTTAATGAAAGAATCCGGGCGTATTCTTCACCGGGAGCCTGCCATATATGATCGGCCGAGCCGTAGTGGTCAAGCAGCGCCGTGATCCGTCTTGCCCCGAGAAGAGGCAGGCGGTTTAGAGCATTCAGGTAGAGCAGTTCATTAGGGAAATTGTTAGCGTTCATTTATAGTTGCCGTCCCATAACTGCCGGCCAGGGAGCGCTGAGGATGCCGCAAAGAAGACTGACCGCATTTTGCAGATCAGCGCTGTCAACCATTTCGGAGGGTGTATGCACGTAACGACAGGGGATGGAAAGAGCCCCTGAGGGAACCCCTGCCCTGGAAAGATGAATAGCCCCGGCATCTGTTCCGCCTCGTTCCAGTACTTCCAGCTGATAAGCAATTTTGAGGTTATCAGCCCTGTCAACCATAAAGCGCCTGACCAGCGGGTGTGTGATGACCGAGCTGTCTTTCACCTTGATTGCCGGCCCCATACCTAAGCTGACTGCCATGGTGGCAGATTTCGGAGTATCACCAACCAGGGTCACATCAACTGCCAAACCGTAGTCCGGTTCATAACCAAAGGCTGCCGTTTTTGCGCCCCGCAGGCCCAGTTCTTCCTGGATCGTAAAAACAAAACAAACTTCCTGGGGCAGAGGACCTTTTAAACTGTTAATCGTTTCAACGAGAACTGCGCAGCCGGCCCGGTTATCCATCGCCTTGGCCAGGTAGCGTCCCCCCGGCAAATCAACAAATGGCTGATCGAGGCAGGCCAGATCGCCGATGGAGACTATTTTTTCTGCTTCGGCATTGCTCTTAAGGCCAATATCAATATAAAGCCTGGGCCAGTTAAGCTCTTTTAAATCCTTGATCTTTTCATGGTAAACCAGGCCCTTTAAACCGCTTCGGAACTTAAGGCGCTGACCGATCAGGGTGTATGGAGCCAGGCCGCCCAGCGGAGCAAAGCGCAGGAAACCTTTTTCGTCTATGTTCGTTACGATTACTCCAATTTCATCCATGTGAGCCGATACCATGATTTTTGGCGCATTACCTTTGAACAGCACAAAGAGATTACCCAGCTGATCAGTAAAGACCGAGTCTGCCCGCTTGCCGATCAGTTCAGTGATCTTCTCCCTGACTGCTTCTTCTTCACCGGGAGGCCCGTAAAGTTCCGTTAAGGTCTTTAATACTTTATCCAGCACCATGCCACCTCGCTTACTGCTGCTCTTCAAGCCAGCTTCTAACCAGATCAACGGTTGATTTAAGATCGCTTTCGTAGAGAACACTGTGGGGAGAATGAAGATAGCGGCAGGGCACTGAAAGGACAGCCGTTTTCACTCCACTGCGCGAATAGGCTATTGCGCCGCCATCAGTACCGGCCCCTGTAAAACGGCGGTACTGATAGCCGATATCAGCTTTTTCGGCTGCCATCGCCAACTCTGTGCGCAGCTGACGGTCAACCATGATCGTGCTGTCCATCAGGCTGATAGCCGGACCCTGACCAAGGACGGTAGAAGATAACTCCTGGTCCGTTTCGGGAGTATCTGCTGCTGCCGTTGTTTCCACCACCAGCGCCCGATCGGGTTCCATTGAATAAGCAGCAATCTGGGCTCCCCTGGTTCCCACCTCTTCCTGGACGGTAAAGGCCGCATCAAAAGAGAGACCGTTTTTCTCCAAAAGCAGGTAGAGCAAAACCAGGCAGCCGGCCCGATCATCAAAAGCCTTCCCCCGGAGAGCATTTTTACTGATTGCCACACACTTGACATCAAAGGTGGCATATTCGCCGACCTTTAGGTATTTGGAGGCTTCTTCGCGATTCTTGAAGCCGCAATCGATATAGAGTGCATTATCGTTAAAGGGCTTATCCTGTTCGCTTTTTTTTTGCAGGTGGATTGGTTTGCTGCCGATAATGCCTGGCAGATCATGGAAACCGACTCTTAGCCTTTTGGCTACCAGCACCCGGTTGTCGATTCCGCCGATGGCCCTGAAACGCAAGAGCCCGCTTTTCTCGAAATCCATGATCATCAGGCCGACTTCATCCATGTGGGCGGAAAGCATAACCCGCTTTCCTTTTTTGGACCCCTTGCGCACCAGGAGATTACCAATTGAATCAACCCGCAACTGGAATCGTCCCTCTTCCAGGCGATCGAGCAGATAGCTGCTAACTTCAGTTTCTGCTCCGGAAACAGCTCTTAAATTTGAAAGCTCCGCCAGGGTTTCTTTGATTTTCATCTGGAACCTCTTGTCATCTGTCTTGTCATCTGAATGTTGACTGAACGGGCGAATAGGCTAAGGAGTTTGCCGCAGACAACAAGATCGTCCATACTGATCAGTTCCACGGTCGAATGCATATAACGCAGCGGAATCGAAAGCAATCCGGTAGGGATGCCCTCCCGCGAAACCTGGAAGGCCCAGGCATCGGTACCGCTGTGCCCCGGAATCGGCTCAACCTGGTAAGGCAGATAATTATCAGTGGCAAGGAGCTCCAGGTTATTGAAAATATCCGGATCAAAGTTAGGCCCTTTTGCCAGTGCCGGCCCGGCACCCAGCTTGTAGATAAAATTATTTTCCAGGCCGGGTCCGTCACCATGCGTTACATCGACAGCAACAGCCAGATCAGGGTTTAAACCAAACGCGGCAGTAGTGGCTCCTCTTAAACCGACTTCTTCCTGCAGCGATGCAACAAAAAAGATGTTCGCTTCATGTTTGAGCTCAGTCAGTTCAGAAGCGCAGAAAATAAGGGCAGCAACACCGGCCCGGTTATCAAGAGCTTTTCCGCTGACATATTTACGGTTACTGAATAACAGTGGGTTTTGGTCAAAAGAGATTATATCGCCTACAGAAACGGCCTTTCTGAGAGCGTTGTAGTCAAGCCCCACATCGATAAAGAGCTGATCGATAGGAACCGCTTTCTTCCGTTCCTGATCGGTAAGAAGATG
>CAYGHB010000041.1:5680-10353 GCA_964349375.1 uncultured Syntrophomonadaceae bacterium
CCTGGTAAGTACAGATAGAAGCTCTGATTCGTTCAATCTGATCGGCCTTTCCCTCTATGATTGAGTTACGAAGGCATAATAAGCCCTTCGCCCTTCAGCTGCTCAAGCACCTTACGAGCTTCAGTGAATTCAGGCAGTTTTCGGAATAAAAGCCCGTATTCCAGGCTGTCAACCAGCGCTATCCAACTCGCTTCAATAACGTTGGGGGAAACGCCTACTGTGCCCCAGCTCATCTCATCATCACGCGATTCAATCAACACGCGAACCTGGGCCCCGGTGCCGTCAACTCCATCGATCACGCGGACCCGGAAATCGGTTAAGCGGATATTTTTAAGAGCCGGATAGATTCCTTCCAGCGCTTTTCTGAGGGCATTGTCAAGCGCATTTACCGGACCGTTGCCCTCGGCGGCAGTGTGAACCTGCACGTCGCCAACGCGCACCTTAATAGTTGCCTCTGAATATAGCTGTCCGCTTTCCCGCTTTTCAATGATCAGGCGGAAACCTTCCAGCTTGAAGAGCGGCTGATAAGCCTGCATCATTTTTAAAACCAGGAGTTCAAAAGAGCCCTCCGCCCCTTCAAACTGGTAACCGTAATGCTCCATCTCCTTGATACGCTGCAGAACAGATGCTGTTTCAGGGCAATCCTTGTCAAGTTTAAAGCCGTTGCGGTTCGTTTTCATAGTGATACTGCTGCGCCCGGCCAGCTCTGAAACCAGGATCCGACGCCGATTTCCAACCGCCTCAGGTACAGCATGTTCGTATGTAGCCGGGTGCTTACTGACAGCATCAATATGAATTCCACCCTTGTGAGCAAAAGCATTGTAACCAACATATGGCTGCTGTTCCGCCGGTGCGATATTAACCAGTTCGGCAACAAAACGCGAAAGTTTTGTTAAACCTTTGAGCTGTTCTTCGGAAACCAGGGGCAACCCCATTTTTAGCTGCAGGTTCGGGATTATTGTGCACAGGTTGGCGTTACCACAGCGCTCTCCGTAGCCATTTATAGTTCCTTGCACCTGGACTGCTCCCTCGCAAACGGCAATCAGTGAATTCGCTGTAGCCATACCGGCATCATCGTGTACATGAATACCGAGCGGGACCGCTACTTTCTCTTTAACGGCAGTCATAATGGTTTTTAGCTCCCAGGGCATCAGGCCGCCATTGGTGTCGCAAAGCACTAACAGGTCGGCGCCTGCTGCAGAGGCCGCCTCAAGCGTAGCAAGGGCGTACTGCGGGTTGGCCCTGTAACCATCAAAAAAATGCTCGGCATCAAAAAATACCCGGCGGCCCTGATTTTTTAAATATTTGACCGTATCGCCAATCATTAGCAGGTTTTCTTCCAGGGTTGTTTTCAGGGCATCGTGAACATGAAAATCCCAACTTTTGCCAAATATTGTTACTGTTTCGGTGTCAGCTGCAAGCAGGGCGCGGATGTTCTGATCCTCTTCAACTTTTCCTCCCGGTCTGCGGGTGCTGCTAAAAGCACAGAGCCTGGCATTTTTAAATTTAATTTTCGCTGCCCGCCGGAAGAACTCAATGTCTTTTGGGTTGGATCCCGGCCAGCCGCCTTCAATATAGTCAACCCCAAACTGGTCCAGTTTTTCAGCAATCTTCAGTTTATCGGCCACTGAGAGTGAAACACCTTCACGTTGCGAGCCATCTCTTAAAGTTGTATCGTAGATGTCAACTTTCTGCATCCTTATTCCTCCAGTAATAATCGGCGCTAAAATTAAAAGGTATTATACTACACCAGTTCAGATCGTGTCTATTAAAGCCCGGCTCCCACTAATTAAAAACCGCTGTCATAATCGACCAGCCGGTAACAATCAGGCGGCAACTCCCGCAAAAAGATTGAAGGGCCTTCCGAAACAGCGCCGTAGTTGCGGTAATCTTCGCGGTAAGTTGACATCATCAGGTAACGACGGGCCCTGGTAGCGGCGACGTAGAAGAGACGCCTCTCTTCTGCTAAGTTACTGTCATCAAATCTCTGGGATGGGAAATGTCCCTGGTTCATCCCGACTATAAATACAGCTTCCCACTCCTTGCCTTTTGCACTGTGGATGGTAGAAAGGGTTAGCTGCCCTGAGGTAAATCCACTTTCGGAATCGGCAAAAACCGATTCTTCCAAAATGAGCGACTCAAGAAACTGGGCAAGAGATTCGAACCGCTCGGCATAAATAGCCAGCCTTTCAAGACCACCCAGTCTTTCTGCGTACTGATCGGGATATTTCTGTTTTAAAATAGCATCATAATTGTAATCCAGTATTGCCGTAATCAGCTGAGGAACTTCTACCGGTCCCAGATTATGGAGATGTTTCAGGGTATTCATTAGCGAATCCCACCCGGCTTTACCTCTGGAAGGCTGATGATCACCGCTTAAAGCTGCTGCCAGCGGGTCAGGCTGCTCTTTTAGCTTAGCCCAGAGCCGATCAAAGGAGGCCGGCCCCAAACCCTGCTGCAAAGTGGATATGCGCCGCCAGGACTGCTCGTCCCGGGAGTTGTAGATCACTTTAAGGTAAGCCAGCAGATCTTTAATCTGTGATTTTTGAAAGAATTTCACCCCACCGTAAGTCTGGTAGCTGATGCCCTTGCGGGCCAGGGCAAATTCAATTTCGGGGGTTAAATATGAACTACGGTATAAAACGGCAATCTCTTCCGGGGGGATGGAAAAAGTGTGCTCAAGTTCCCAGATATTTTGCAGGACGAAAGTGGCTTCCTGTCTGGCATCACAAACCCTGGCGATCACCGGTTTGTCACCGGCAGGATTTTCGGAATATAGTTTCTTCGGCAGCTGTTCCTGGTTATGGCGGATTGAACAGTTAGCCAGCTCAACAATCTCCGGAGTGCTGCGATAGTTCTTTTCCATCCTTACCAGGCGGCAATCTTCATATTTCTCAGGAAACGAAAGGATGTTTCCGATCTGGGCATAGCGAAATGCATAGATTGACTGGGCGTCATCTCCAACCACGCAGATCGATGAGCTCCCTGAGAAGAGGTCAATGATGCGGGCCTGGATCAGGTTGGTATCCTGAAATTCATCAACCAAAAGATGTTTGACCCGTAAAAGATAATAATCGCTGACCTGGGGAAAGCGTTCAAAGAGATCCAACCAGCATAGCAGCAGGTCATCAAAATCAAAGGCGTTAGATTCAAGTTTTTTCTGCTCGTAAAGCTCAGCAGTTTTTGCAATAACCTCAAGGTACTCGAGTCGGTAAGGGTAGTATTCTTCCATTACTTCCCTGATTGAGAGACCCGAATTGCGGGCCTGGCTGATCATCCTGCCCAGCAGATTGCGCTGCATGATCAGCTTCCGGTCTTCGTCACTAACCTCTTGATTGCTAAGGATTTGCTTTAAGATGATCCGACTGTCATCTTCATCAAGAATTGTAAAGTTAGCTGTCCTGCCGGCCTGGGCAGCATTAGCCCTTAATATTCTCGCCCCAATACTGTGGAAAGTCCCGGCCCACAGACGGCTCGGTAAAAAACCGATCAACGTCTCCAGGCGTTCTTTCATTTCACCGGCAGCCTTGTTGGTAAAGGTAAGCAGCATCAACTCTTCAGGATGAATCCCGCACTGAATCAGGTGGGCTGCCCGGTAGACCAGAGCCCTTGTTTTTCCTGATCCGGGTCCGGCAAGCCCCAGCAATGCCTTGTTATTCGCTGTCGCAAATTCGAACTGGTCTGGATTGAGTTCGTTCTCCAATAATCCAAGCCACTTTGGGTCGGGGTTTTGCAAGCTTTCAGAAAATGATGCAGGTTGTTTCAAGTTAGAAATCCTCTTTAAGTAAATAGAGTATTGAGCAATCAGGCGGATCATAACATATCCGGCCGGATGCTGCCAGTGCAGTTCCAGGCCAATCTGCGGCTCCGGGCAAACCTTGACAAAGAGTTTAAAACTCTTTAGGCTGGAGGTGGAATGACCATGATCCTACCATATGAAAATTCAATTACCGGGGATCAAATTTTCTTCCCGGTGGGAGCAGTTTCATGATAAACGATCTGAGAGAAATTATGTCCGAAGTAGTACAGTCTGTGGTGCCGCTGGTTTTTGTGGTGGGAATAATTCTCTATATCCTACCGGGAACCGCCCCTGGGCTGATGATCCGATTTTTTGTTGGAGCGGCGATGGTTACCGGCGGTCTCTTTCTATTTCTGGTCGGCGTCAAAGTCGGTCTGCTGCCGATCGGGGAAACTATTGGCTCGGAGCTTGTTTCAAAGGGCTCTTTGTTGTTTACACTCGTTGCTTCATTTTTATTCGGCCTAGTTATTACCATTGCCGAGCCCGATGTCAGGGTGCTCGCCTACCAGGTTGACCTGGCTTCCGGAGGCAGTATCGGTAACAACATGCTAATCTTAGCTGTTGCCATCGGGGTGGGCTTTTTTGTAGCCCTGGCTATTTTGAGGATCCTGCTCGGGGTCCCGATCGCCTATCTGCTGGCTGCCGGTTACCTGGTTATCATTGTGCTTTCTTTTTTCACCAACCCTGATTTTGTAGCCATCTCCTTTGATGCAGGTGGGGTAACCACCGGGCCGATGGCCGTGCCCTTCATCCTCGCTCTCGGTGTTGGAGCAACAGCTGTCCTGGGTGGCAAATCAAAGGTTTCGGAAACTTTCGGACTGATCGGCCTTGCTTCAATCGGCCCGGTGATCAGCGTTTTGCTGCTGGGGGTGTT
>CAYGHB010000042.1:0-10262 GCA_964349375.1 uncultured Syntrophomonadaceae bacterium
ATCCAGGAACACTTAAGTAGAAATTTTGGCAACTATGAAATCCCGGAGAAGTATCTTTTAATTAGCGAAGATTTTACGGTCGACAACCGCATGCTGACCCAGACATTGAAGCTTAAGCGACGGGAAGTGCTTGGTCGCTACGCTTCAGAAATCGAAGCGCTATACAGCTGAAAAAACATGAGTTTGAAGGATTAGGGAATTGTATAATCTTTAAAAAGTAATTCCTACTGATCACTGTAATAACGCTTATTAGTTTGCTAAATAATCGCGCTTATGTTACTATAATTTTCAAAAGGTGCATTCAACCTGCTTGCTGAAAAAGGTGCAGGGTGGCACGATTAAAGGAGCGTGACGGTATTGAAGATCGAAATGGTAAAAAGCAGGGTCCTGTTGACACCGGAAAATGCAGATGAAAAAGCGAAGTTGGAAAACCTCTGGCGGGTGATGATCGATTGCGTAAAAGAAACCAGAAAACTGGTGCCCATCGGCGAATATGTTCCGCAAAAGGGTGACCAAAGCGCTTCATTTCAGATTGAGGGGCTAGAGGCTGGTGAACAGGCATACTCGGAAATAAGGGTTGAGGAAGATACCAGCGTCTATTGTAAAACCTGTAACAAACTGTTGAACCTGAAAAAAGGCGAAGTAATCCCGCTTTGCTGTGGACAGGTTATGTCTGTTGTTGATTAACATATAATGATGGAAGCAAACAATAGATCGGCTGCCAATTACAGGACGCCGGTCTATTTATGTACCTTAAAAAGAAAGAAATCAATGTCTGAACTCAGCTGGTTTTTTAGTAGGGAAAGAAGATCAGACCTAAGATTGCCCCAGCAGCAATGTAATAAAGAGGGCTGATCTGCTTGATCAGGCTGGCAGCCAGCAGCAGGATGAAGATGGCGATCGTGGAGATGTCGATCATTGCTGCCTGTCCTAAACTGTATGCCGCCAGCAAAATGAGGGCAACCAGGGCCGAGCGCAATCCGTTAAGGAAGCTCTCGGCTTGCGGTTTTTGGATCAGACCAAAAAGTATTTTCGACAACAACAGCAGCAGTACCAGCGAAGGGGTGATCACGCCCAAGGTGGTGATCAAAGACCCGGCTACCCCGGCCATCCGGTAGCCGATAAAAGTGGCAGCGTTGATTGAGATCGGACCGGGAGTCATTTCGGCGACGGCAATAATATCTAAAAACTCGGCGGCGCTTAACCAGCCGTGGGTATCAATCACTTCAGCTTCCATCAGCGGGATCATCGCATACCCGCCCCCGATGGTGAAGAGACCCACCTTGAAAAAAGACCAGTAGAGAGATAGAATCACCGGGGTCATCAGTGGCACTCCTTTTTGCAGACCAGAAGGCCGGCAACACCGCCGGCTACTAGGACTAAGATCGGGTGGACCTGGCTAATTATAGCGGCGATCAGCAGCACAGCACAGAGGATGACTCCCCGGGTGCCGTGTAGGATCTCTTTACCCAGTTTAATTGCCGCGGCGGCAATTAAGGCTACCACTGCCGGTCGCAAACCGTAAAAGACGGCATGGACATACTGATTATCGCGATAAAGCGGGTATAGCCAGGCGGCAATAATCAAGAGGATTATTACTGATGGAGCAGTTACCCCCAGTGCGGCAACCAGGCCACCAATAGTGCCCCTCAGCCTTACCCCGATCTGAATGGCGCTGTTTAAGGCCAGCTGCCCGGGCATACCCTGGGTGATGATCAAAATGTCAGCAAAAACATCTTCATCGACCCAGCGGCGGTTAAAAACCACTTCCTGCCTGATTACCGGTAAAATGGCATAGCCGCCGCCAAAAGTAAAAGCGCCTATTTTCAAAAAAGTAAGCAGGATTGTTAAGAGGGATTCTTTAGGCCCGGATTGACCGGCCACGGTATCAGGGGCAGTCAAAAAAGTAACCTCGCTTTATCTTATAGGGTTAAAAATTATTATTACGCTAATCCTGTTCTGGGGTGCTATTTTCTAATTCCGGCGCTGAACCATCAAGGTCTATCTGCGCAAAAACCCTCAAAACAGATTTAAGAGAAGTAATCAGTTTTTCTCTTTCGCCAGGTTCGAGTTTTTCAGCCAGATTGTTAAAGCGAAAAGATCTTCTTTCAAAAACCAGGCGTGATAGCTGCCTGCCGTAAGCGGTTAATGTAACGCGCACGATGCGACGGTCTTTTTCATCACCGCGTCTTTTGACCAGGTTTAAATTGACCAGGCGGTTGACCAGGCGGGTGGCGGCGCTTTCCGCCAGGAATATTTCCGAACTCAGCCTGCCCATAGTTAGATCATCATTTAAATAGAGCACCAGCAGGGCATTAATCTGACCCGGCGTGATTCCGAGTCCGGTCAGCTCCCGGTTTTCTTCGGTGTTCAGGTAGTGCATTAACTTTGGGAAGATTGCCTGGATTGCCTCTGTAAAGTTCTCTGGATCCCTGTAATTTTGGCTATCAGTCATAATTCTCCAGTCCTTTTTCTGTGCGATGTCAAACCTTAAAACTAGGTTAGGCTAAAGATTTTAGCCTGTCAAGCAATGATCTGTCTCTGCTTATATTTAATCATATCACATTGGTATGCTATACTGTTGACAGGCGATTTAACCCTTCAAAACGAAGGCAGGTGGTTGCTATTCTTAAAATGGTAGGCATTGCTCCTCATCCCCCGATTATTATCCCCGCCATCGGCCGAGGCGATCTGAATAAAGCAGCTAAGACAGTGGCCGGTATGCAGGCCTTAAGCCGCAGGGTCAAAGAGGCCGGGCCGGAACTAATCATATTAATTACCCCTCATGGGCCGGTGCGGCGGGAGGGACCAGCGGTACAGGCATCCGAACTTTTAGAGGGCAACTTTGCCCAGTTTGGGTTTCCCCAGATTAAGATTAGCTTTAAAACAGATATTGAACTGCTGGAACTGCTGCAGCAGGAAACTGAAGATGATGCGCTCAAGCCGGTTCTCCTCGGCGGTACCTGTAATCTTAGCCACGGTAGTGTGGATCTCGATCACGGCGCGATGGTTCCCCTTTATTATTTAGAGCAGGAAGGCCTGGATCTGCCTGGTCTGCACATCACATTCGGATTTAACAGCTACCGGGAGCTCTATTACTTCGGCCAAAGCTTACGCCGGGCAGCCGACAGGCGTGGACTGCCTTACGTGGTTTTAGCCAGTGGCGACCTCTCGCACCGCCTGATTCCGGGAGCTCCTGCCGGTTACAGCTGTCGTGGCGCCGAGTTTGATCAAAAGCTGGTTGAGTACCTTGCCGGGGCAGAGGTAGAAAAAATCCTCAATTTTGATCAGCGGCTGGTCGAAGAGGCCGGGGAATGCGGTCTGCGTTCATTTATTATCGCCCTCGGGATGCTAGACGGTACCCCCTTTAACAGCGACATTATCTCCTACGAAGGGCCTTTTGGCGTCGGTTACCTGGTGGCGGCATTAGAGCCTGATCGCGCTGAAGAGTTTAATCCCACCAAACTGGCCCGCAGCACCCTGGAGCGCTATTTCCAGCAGGGCAAAGCGCCTGCCCCAATGAATCAGCTGCCGCCTCAATTGGCTCAGCAAGCGGGTGCTTTCGTATCGCTAAAAAAAGATGGGATGCTGCGCGGTTGTATTGGCACGATTGAACCAGTCAGGAAAAACCTGGCTGAGGAAATCAGCGCCAACGCTATAAGTGCGGCGCTGCGCGACCCCCGTTTTCCGCCTCTTAAGGAAGAAGAGCTGGCCACACTGGATATTTCGGTAGATATTTTAAGCCCCCTGGAAAAGGTTGAGAGTAAGGCAGAACTTGATCCTGAAGAGTATGGGGTGCTGGTGCGCAGCGGTTCGCGAAGCGGGCTCTTACTGCCCGATCTTGAAGGGGTGGCTGGTGTCGATGACCAGGTTACCATCGCCTCGCGCAAAGCCGGGATCGGACCGCAGGAGCCGGTGGAACTTTTTCGCTTTACCGTTACTCGTTACAGGGAAGAATAAATCATCGTGGGAGCTGTTCGATGCAGGAAGCTCATTATTACGAAAAAGCCGGCAATAAGATACGCTGTAATCTTTGCCCGCACCTGTGCCTGATCGGCGAAGGAAAAAGCGGCACCTGTGGGGTGCGCACCGTGCGCAACGGAAAACTTTATGCTGATAACTACGGGCAGCTTTCTGCCGTGCAGTGGGATCCGATCGAAAAGAAACCATTTTATCATTATTACCCCGGTCAGCTGATTCTTTCCCTTGGCACTTATGGCTGTAACCTCTTTTGCTCTTTTTGCCAGAACTGGAACCTGGCCCGGAGTACCGCCGATTCAGATACCCCGGTTTTTCAGCCGGCCGCAATTCTTGCCATGCTCGAAAAAGAAGGCGGCCCGGACCAGGTTATAGGAGTTGCCTACACCTATAACGAACCGCTGATCTGGTACGAGTTTGTGCTTGACACGGCCAGATTGCTTAAAGAACAGGGTTATAAAAACGTGTTGGTCACCAACGGCTATGTCAATTCAGAGCCTCTGGCGGAGCTGTTGCCCTATATTGACGCCATGAATATCGATGTCAAAGGGTTCAGCGACCACTTTTATCAGAAGTACTGTCGCGGGCAGCGGGAAGCGGTGCTTAATACAGTGGAAATGGCCGTCAAGCAATGCCATGTAGAGATTACCTGCCTGCTGATCCCCTCCCTTAACGATCAGCCGGAAGAGCAGGAAGCTTTAGCCGAATGGCTGGCCGGGCTCGACCAGGACCTGGTTTTGCACTACTCGCGCTATTTCCCCCGCTATAAGCTTGATCTGCCGCCCACAGGCGAAGATGTTATGATTAACACTCTTGAAATTGCCCGCAAGCATCTGCGTTATGTTTACGCCGGCAATATTGATCTGCCGGGAGCAAGCGATACCATCTGCTCCCACTGCGGCAACCTGCTGATTAAAAGGAGCGGTTACCGGGTTAAAGTAGTAGGGCTCAGACAAAACAGCTGCAAAAACTGTGGCAACATGATCAGTGTTGTTATGCCAGCCGGCTGATTGCTAACTTTTTTAATCTGCTGAAGGGTTTAAACTTTTATTGGAGAATAAAAAAGTATAAAAGATATTATGCTGGTTTGGTAATCCAATAGATAGAAGGAATCGATCGAAATTGGCCATCTGGGAACGCATCGTAGCAGCATTATTACAATTAAACATCGAGTGGCGGGATATAGTTGATATTGTGGTTATGTCTTTTATTTTTTACCGCCTGATTTTAATTATCCGCGGAACCAGGGCTGAGCAGCTGGTCAAGGGGCTTTTTCTGCTTCTGTTAGCGATGGTTTTAAGCGATCAGGCCGGTTTTGACACGCTGCACTGGGTTTTACGCCAGGTGATGACCGTCGGTTTAATTGCCATTCCTATCGTTTTTCAGCCCGAGCTGAGACGTGCCCTTGAGCACCTGGGGCGGGGCAAGATCTTTAAATCTGCCTTCTGGAACCTCAATAACCAGGAATTCGAAAACATGCTCAATGAACTGAACAAGGCCCTTCCGGTGCTTGTTAAGAAAAGAATTGGAGCGCTGATAGTTATTGAACGCTCAACCGGTTTAAAAGAGTGGATTGATACCGGAATTCCGGTTGAAGGCGTGGTTACAGCTGAGCTTTTGGTAAACATCTTTTTCCCCCGCAGCCCGCTGCATGACGGTGCTGTGATCATCCAGGGCAACCAGATTGTTGCTGCCGGTTGTTACCTGCCGCTGACCGACGAGCCCAACTTAGGTAAGGAACTGGGGACCAGGCACCGGGCCGGTATCGGTATCAGCGAGCAATCCGATGCGGTAGCAATCATAGTATCTGAAGAAACAGGAATCATATCAATTGCCCACGATGGGGTGTTGACCCGCTATCTCGATGAGAAGAAGCTGCGTTCTCTGCTTACCGAACTTTGCTCGCTGGAAAAAAGTGAAGGCATCGGCCTGAAATCCTGGAGGAGTAACCAATAAGATGAGAAACATTTTACGTAGCAATAACTTTGCCATGGTTCTCTCTGTTTTACTGGCAATCGTACTCTGGTTGTTTGTTACCGGTGATAAAATAACCAGGACCACCCCGGCCATAAAAGTGTGGCAGGATGTGCCGATTAGGGTAGAAAACCTGAACCAGGATTTTGTGATTACCGATATGAAAACTACGGTTGATATCACTCTCGAAGGGCTGCCTGATGCTTTTGAAGAATTGCCAATCCAGGAGATAGACGCTTTTGTTGATTTAGCCGGTAAGGAAGCGGGTACCCACCTGGTCAGGGTCCAGGGGCGACCGCCGCGTGGGTTAAGCCTGGTGTTGATTGAACCCGAGCAGGTAAGAATCGTTATCGAAGCCTATTACAGTGAGGACTTTGAAGTCGAGCTTGAATTTGTCGGAGAACCGGCCGAGGGCTGGGAGCTGACCGGTTATACGCTGCTGCCGGAAGTGGTTTTGGTTGGCGCCGAGGAATCTTTATTTGAAAAAGTTGAGCTTGTGAAAATGATCATTGATTTAAGCGGAATGAGCTTATTTGAATCTGTAGAACTGGCCCCCTTGGCTTACGATGAGGAGGGTAATCCTGTTATCGGGATAACTATCGAGCCCAACCTGGTTACCGTCAGACTTGAGCTGCAGAGAATAGCAGAGCCCGAATTAACGGAAGAAGTCAGCGCCATTACCAGAAAGGGAAGAATAATATAGACAAAAAAGGAGGAATGCATTTGGGCAAACTATTTGGAACTGATGGAATCAGGGGGGTGGCAAACCGCGACTTAACCCCGGAGCTAGCTTTCAGGATTGGGCGCATCGCTGCCTGGAAGCTCGGAAGGGACGCGGAGAGCCCTCTTTTTGTTATTGGCAGGGATACCCGGTTATCGGGCCCGATGCTGGAAGGCTCGCTGACAGCGGGGATAACCTCTGCCGGCGGAAATGTCCGCCTGCTGGGTGTGGTATCTACTCCGGCAGTGGCCTACCTGACCAGGGATCTGGGCGCTGCGGCAGGAGTGGTAATCTCAGCCTCGCACAATCCAATCGAAGACAACGGTTTGAAAATCTTTGACAGCCGGGGCTTTAAACTGCCCGATGCTCTGGAAGAAGAGATTGAAACGGTTTATTTTCAAGAGATAGATGATCTCCCCCGCCCCGAAGGGGCCCGTCTGGGGCAGGCCAGCTTTGACAACGGCGCGCTTGAACGCTACCTCCACCACCTTAAAAGCAGTACTGTTCCCTTAGATGGTTTAAAAGTGGTCATAGACTGTGCCCACGGCGCGGTGTGTCGGATGGCTGGCAATTTGCTTGAGTCGCTGGGCGCATCGGTAACTGCACTGCACGATGAACCGGATGGCAGTCTGATCAACGTTAAATGCGGGGCTACCGATACCGCCGACCTGGAGCGGGCAGTAGCGGAGCATGGCGCCGCTCTGGGGCTGGCTTTTGACGGGGACGCCGACCGGCTGATCGCTGTTGACGAAAAAGGCCAAATAGTTGACGGTGATGCGGTGATGGCCATCTGTGGAGTAGATATGGTAGGTAAAGGTCAGCTGAGTAAAAAGACAATTGTGGCCACGGTGATGAGTAACGGCGGGCTTGATATCCTGGCTGAAAAGCACGGTATTACGGTGCTGAGAACGGCTGTCGGCGACCGCTACGTGCTGGAAAAGATGATTGAAGGCGGTTACAACTTAGGTGGAGAGCAGTCAGGCCACATTATCTTTTCCGATCATGCCACCACCGGTGATGGTCTCTTAACCGCTTTGCAGCTGCTGAAAATAGTGCAGCAGGAAGGAAAACCGCTCTCAGAGATGGCTTCCGCCCTGGAAAGACTGCCGCAGGTTCTGGTCAACCAGAAAGTAGGCACCAAGGAAGGTTGGGCGGAGAATGCTAAAATCAAGGCGGCTATTGAAAAAGTTGAGCAGGAACTTGGTAAACATGGCCGGGTGCTGGTGCGTCCTTCGGGAACGGAGCCTAAAATCCGGGTTATGCTGGAAGCTCCCCACCCGGAAGAAAAACTTGAAGCCTACGCCCGCTCACTGGCCGAGCTGATTGCTGTCGAGCAGGCTTAAAGCAGGGCTGGATTCGATCAGTAATGGCGGTTGACGGGCCCTTGATAAATCATTATAGTTACTTAGGGGGGAGGAGCGCTTAGGCCTCCCCTGTTCCATGTCAGTACTGCCACAAAATAGCAGTTTAAGAGTAGTCTGATTGGGGGTTTTATCAATGTGCGGAATAGTGGGTTATACCGGCAGCAGGACGGCGCCAGCCTTACTGATCGCCGGGTTGAAGAAACTTGAATACCGCGGTTACGATTCAGCCGGCCTGGCCCTTCAGCAAGAGGGCACGCTCTTCGTGGCAAAAAAAGCCGGCTCCGTTGCCGATCTTGAATCCAGCCTAAATGATGATCTCAGTCAGGTTACTGTTGGCATCGGTCACACCCGCTGGGCTACTCACGGTCGGCCCACCGATATTAATGCCCACCCCCACTGCAGCTGCGGCGAAGAAATTGCCCTGGTCCACAACGGGATCATCGAAAACCACCAGGAACTGAAAGAATGGCTGGTCGGTGAAAAGGGTCACCGCTTTATCTCGGAAACCGATACGGAAGTGCTGGCTCACCTGATCGAAGAATTTTATGAAGGCGATCTCTTGGCAGCGATGCGGCAGGCGATGGAAAAGGTGGTCGGTTCCTATACCGTGCTGGCGCTTTCGGCCAATGAGCCTGGCCGCCTGGTCTGCACCCGGCAGTCAAGCCCGCTGGTGATCGGGTTGGGCGAAGGAGAAAACCTGATCGCTTCTGATATCACCGCCCTACTGGAACACACCCGCAGGACAAAGATTCTCGAAGATGGCGAATTTGCCGCCGTGACAGCCGATTCAGTTGAAATAGTTACCGCCAACGGCACTGCCATCGAGCGTGAACTTTTCGAAATAACCTGGGATCTTGAAGCAGCGGAAAAAGGCGGATTTGATCACTTCATGCTAAAAGAGATCATGGAACAGCCCGATGCGGTGCGGGAGACGATGCGCCAAAGGATTGACCGGGAAAATGGCAGGGTGAAGCTGGACGCCTTAGGCCTCAGCGCTGATGAGATTACAGCTCTTGAGAAACTCTATATTATAGCATGCGGCACCGCTTACCACGCCGGGTTGGTTGGTAAGATGATTGTTGAATCGTTGACCGGTATTCCTGTAGAAGTTGATGTGGCCTCGGAATTCCGCTACCGGGCTCCTCTCTTAAAACAGAACCAGATGGTGATTGTGATCAGTCAGTCCGGCGAAACCGCCGATACTCTCGCTGCCCTGCGCCTGGCCCGCCAGAAGGGCTTGAAGGTCTTGGCCATTACCAACGTGGTGGGTAGCTCCGTTGCGCGCGAGGCAGATCATGTTTTCTATACCTGGGCCGGACCGGAAATTGCCGTCGCCTCAACCAAGGCTTACCTGACCCAGTTGGTGGCCCTCTATCTGCTGGCTCTCTATCTTGGCGAGACTCGAAAATCTATTGACCAATCAACAGCAAAAGAGCTGCTCGAAGGCTTGATAGCCCTGCCTGGTCAAATCCGGGAGGTTTTGTCTGAAGCGAGCATCAACAGGCTGAGAGCTTACTGTCGGCATCTGGCCGGCTGGGAAAGCGCATTCTTTGTAGGACGCAATCTTGATTTTCCGGTGGCGATGGAAGGGGCTCTGAAACTGAAGGAGATCTCCTACATTCATGCCGAAGCATACGCGGCGGGTGAGCTGAAACACGGTCCGCTGGCGCTGATTGTCGAAGGCATACCGGTTATTGCCCTCGCCACCCAGAAGGCAGTGCTAGATAAAACCTTAAGTAATATCCAGGAGGTCAACGCCCGGGGCGGCGCTGTTTTTGCCATTACCCAGAGAGGGTTTGGAGATGTTGCCGGGCAGGTTGCCGGGGTCTTCTACCTGCCGCCGGTGAAGGATCTGCTGGCTCCGGTATTAAGTGCCGTGCCGACCCAGCTAATCGCCTATTATGCGGCGGTGGAACGTGGTCATTCGGTTGACAAACCGCGTAACCTGGCCAAGAGTGTCACGGTGGAATAGCATGAGAGCCAAAAGCCTGCATTTTATTGCCTGGCTCCTGTTCCTGATCTGCGGTATCTTCTACCTGATTGCCGCACTCCGTGATCGCGATCCCCTGCTCATTGCCGGTAGCGTCTGCTTCGTCGTGGCGGTAGCTCTCTTTCTATGTCCGGCTAAGGGCTCTTGACAAGGCATATATCATGTCATATGCTATAATCAGGGGTGGTGCGCCAGTTCGGCGCTGTGAGTATAGCCGGTGAGAAGCCGGCACGGT
>CAYGHB010000043.1:0-10150 GCA_964349375.1 uncultured Syntrophomonadaceae bacterium
AGAGCCCTAGCCTTCCAAGCTAGATACGTGGGTTCGATTCCCATCACCCGCTCCACTTATCTACAAAACCAGAAACCTTAAACCGTCCCCGTTTCTGCTTTGATCGCTTTTTTGTTTGAAATAATACTACGCAAGGTAACTGACCCGACCACAACAATTCCACCTAAGATAGCCCACCTTCCGGGTGTCTCACCAATGATCAGCCAGACCCAGATCGGGTTGAGCAGGGGGTCAATGGTCTGGATCAGAACAGATTCAAGAGCCGCCACATATTTAATTGCCTTAGAGAATAGCAGGAAAGAAAAGCCGATTTGCAAAATACCCATGTATAGTAGAATCACCCACTCAATTGCCGATGGGGCCTGCTGAAAATAAAAGGGTAGACACAAAACGGCCGTTAACAGATTGCCCACGATTACAGTTTCCAATGGCGATGCATCTTTTTGAATTCGCATACATATAACGAAATAAGATAGAGTTACACCACTTGCAACAGCCATGATATTGCCCCAGAGACCAGTTGGCGATATTTTGTCGATAAAGAAAAGCGCCATACCGCTGATCACCACAGTGATAATTACCCAATCAAAACGGGCTACTTTTTCTTTTAAAATCCAGGCTCCAAACAAAGCAGTTGAAACCGGGGCGGTATATTGGAGTAGAATAGCATTGGCAGCAGTAGTCGTTTTTGTGGCTGTCACGAATAAGATCATTGTAAGAGCGTAAGCGAGAGCGCCTGTTAGCTGGGGTCTGGAAAAGTTGAAACGCAAACTGCCTCGCATTAAAAGAATAACATAAAATGCGGCTATCGCACTGCGCAACCCGGCGATGGCAAGAGGGTTTAAGGCGATAAGCTTGATAAATAGTCCGCTTGTGCTCCACAAACCTGCGGCAAAAGCAATATAGACTAAAGCCTTGCCGTGAGTCAGAGGCGCCGAACTGAAAATTGATTTAAACATTATTTCCCCCTGAGCAGTAAGATCTTGCTTGTGTTCTGGCTAAGTATAATGCGCTCTTTATATGCGTCAGTTCCCTGAATATATCATTGTTGTTCTGGATCTGCAAACCTTCGGGGGGTATTTCAACGCACCCCTATTCCTGGTCGGGATATGTCCGGGCCTGGGGCATTTTTCTTTATTTGTCCAAGCTTTGCTTTTACGGTAAGATGGAAAAAAGAGTTCCGATTATGACCCGGAAAGGGTGTTGCAAATGGAGATCGGTTTGATTGGTCTTGGTAAGATGGGTTACCAACTGGCCCTTAATATGCGTGAGCACGGTTACAGGGTTGTCGCTTTCAGCCGTAGCGCGAAAAAGGCAGCTAGCCTGGCCGATATTGGGCTGGAAGGGACTGCCGATTTGGCGGAACTCACCGCCAAGCTTAGCGGACGTAAGGTTGTCTGGCTGATGGTGCCTGCCGGTGAAGCGGTAGAGCAGATGATTAGCGACCTGGTTCCTCCTCTGACCCGGGGCGATATAATTGTTGATGGTGGCAATTCACACTATAAAGATTCAACGCGCCGCGCTGCTCTACTCAAAGAGCAGGGTATTGAGTACGTCGATGTCGGAATCAGCGGAGGCCCGGAAGGCGCCCGCAACGGCGCCTGCATGATGATTGGCGCTGCGGAAGAAACTTACCGCTACCTGGAAAAGATCTTCATGGCGCTTTCACTCCCTGGCGGCTGCCTGCGCGTTGGGGGCAGCGGCTCCGGCCACTACGTGAAAATGGTACACAACGGTATTGAGTATGGTATGATGCAGGCCATTGCCGAAGGGTTTGAACTGCTTGAAAGCAGTCCCTATAATCTTGATTGTGAGGCTGTGGCAGGGCTTTGGAATAAAGGGTCAGTGATCCGCAGCTGGTTGATTGAGTTGGCAGCGAACCTGTTTGCCGCAGATCCGCACCTTGAGCAAATCAAGGGCGTGATTGGGTCATCGGGAACAGGCCTATGGACGGTGGAAGAGGCGCTGAAACGAAAGGTGCCGGTGCCGGTTATTGCCCAGTCACTATTTGCCCGTTACCGTTCAGAGCAGGATCAGAGCTTCTCTGCAAAACTGGTTGCCGGCTTACGCGGAGAGTTTGGTGGGCATCATGTTGAAAAAGAATAATCAATCGCTTCAAACGAAAGGGGTTGTGCGTTTTGCCGCCTGATAATTGCACCATGGTTGTGTTCGGTGGAACGGGCGATTTGACCCACCGTAAACTGGTTCCCGCGCTCTATAACCTGCATCTGACCGGGCAACTGCCGGAAGATTTTTCCCTGGTTGGCGTTGGCAGAAAGCTGAAAGAGAACGCCCAGTACCGTGCTGAACTCGCTGCCTCGGTGGAAGAGTTCTCTGCCGCGACCTATGATGATCAGCGCTGGGCTGATTTTGCAGTTAAACTTTATTATTACGCAGGGGATCTGCACGATGCCGAAAGCTACCCCGGCCTGAAAGATGCCCTCAAAACCGGTGCCTGCGACAGCGGCAATGACGGCAATTACCTGTTCTACCTGGCGGTTGCGCCGCAACTATTCGCTTCAATTGCCGGCAACCTGTCCCGTTTTGGCCTCGCTAACGCGAAGAAAGGCTGGAGGAGGATTATGATCGAGAAGCCCTTCGGCTACAATCTCGCTTCAGCCGGTGAACTGAATGCTGCGCTTGCGGCTGTTTTTGATGAAAAAAACATTTACCGCATCGATCACTACCTGGGTAAAGAGATGCTGCAAAACATTCTGGTCATTCGTTTTGCCAATGAAGTTTTTGAGCCACTCTGGAATAATCATTTTATTGATAATATCCAGTTCAATACCCTGGAGAGCGAAGGTATCGGCCAACGCGGCCGTTATTACGACCGGGCCGGGGCTCTGCGTGACATGTTTCAGAGCCACCTGCTGCAGATGCTGGCCATAACGGCGATGGAACCGCCTGCTGAAAATTGCCCGCCGAGCATCCGCCTTGAAAAATTAAGGCTGCTCAGCAGTGTACAGCTTTGGCCGGATGGGGATCCTGGCGATAATCTGGCCTTCGGGCAGTATAAAGGTTTCCGTGACGAAATAGATATTGCTCCCGATTCTCAGACCGAAACTTTTGTCGCAGTCAGGCTGGCGGTCAATAATGCGCGTTGGCAGGGAGTGCCTTTTTACCTGCGCAGCGGCAAGAAGTTGAGCGACAAGCAGGCCAAGATAGTGATTCAATTTAAAAAGCCGCCCGGGTTGTTCGCGCGTGAACGCCTGGCTGACCTGTCTGGAGAGCGCGGCGAACTGCTCAACCTCTTAACCTTAAAGGTACAGCCCAGTGAAGGGGTCGTGTTTCAGTTTAATATTAAAAAACCTGGAACCACCGGAGAAATTGCGCCGGTAGAGATGGATTTTTGCCAACCATGTGCCTTTATGATCAATTCACCGGAAGCATACGAAAGGTTGCTGGCCGATGCCATGATCGGCGATACCGCCCGCTTTACCAGCTGGGATGAAGTAGAAAAGGCCTGGTCGCTGACTGATAAAATCTACGCAGAATATAAGCGCTCAGGGCAGTTGGTGAACGACTATGCACCCGGTGAAACAGGCCCGCCTGCAGCGGAAGAAATGCTTAGCCGGCGCGGCCACCGCTGGTGGAACTAAACATTATTTTCCCAAAGTGGCGCCACGGAAGGGAGTAATTGCAGTGATCCTTTACGACATATCGATGACAATTTCCGAAGAGATGATCGTTTATAAAGAACGGGCTGAAAAGAAACCACGCCTGGCGGTAACCCGCGATTTTGAAAGTGGTTCAATCTATGAGACACGCCTTGAGTTAGACTCACACACCGGCACTCATATCGATATGCCGCTGCATGTTTTTCCAGACGGAGCAGCTTCAGATCAATGGTCGGCAAAGAATATTTTTAGCCGTTGTGCTGTGCTCGACTTCAGCACCCTTCGCTCTGATCACATCTGCGCTGCAGCTCTGCAGCAGAAAGAGGCCGGGTTTGGCTCTGATCATGAGCTTCTCAGGTTGGGCCAGAGCGTAATCTTAAAAACTAAAAGCTCTTTGCAGGATAGTTTCGATTTTTCATTTGTCTACCTTGAAAAAAGCGGGGCGACTTACCTGGCAGACAAAGGAGTTCGCGCAGTAGGTATCGATGCCCTGGGCATAGAACGTGATCAGCCGGGCCGTGAAACGCACAAGATTCTGCTCGGAGCCGGTATCTGGATCATTGAAGGCCTGCGCCTTGCCGCGGTGCCTGAAGGCGAATATATCCTGGCCCTGATGCCGCTGAAAATCAAAGGTGTTGAAGCCCTTCCCGCCCGGGCGGTGTTACTTGACCCTGCCAGCATACCCCTGCCTTAACCATGCAGTAAACCACAGTTGACAGCTACGGCAGAAGCGATAGTATAGATAGCAAACAGGAGCAGCAAAATAGTTATCCGTCATAATTAATGTTCCGGTAAAGGATTGATTTGAAGATGGAAATTACTGCACAGCATGCAGTGGGCATGATTGCGACCGTGCTCGCTGTCTTTGGTATTGGCATCTATTCTGCCCGTAAAGTTCACACGGCTGTCGATTTTTCCGTCAGCGGGCGCAAGGCCGGCTCATTTTTAGTGATGGGAACAATTCTGGGCACCCTAGTCGGAGGGGCTTCAACGATTGGTACTGCTCAACTTGCTTATCTTTACGGTTTTTCTGCCTGGTGGTTTACTCTGGGCGGAGGCATTGGTTGTTTGATCATCGCCATCTTTCTGGTCAGGCCAATGCGTGAAACCAGTTTTGAAACTATTCCCCGCTTTATCTCATCCAGCTTCGGCGCTACCGCCGGAGTAATGGCGGCGCTCTTTGTTTCGCTCGGTATGTTTATCAATATTATGCCCCAGGTCTTTTCGGCAATGGCCCTGCTGTCATCCATGTTTGCCCTCGATCTGCGTCTTGCCGCCCTGCTTACCGTCGCTCTGGCCGTGCTCTATGTGGTTTTCGGCGGGGCCTGGGGAACCGGCCTGATGGGTGTAACCAAGATCATGCTTACCTGTTTTGCAATGATTGCTGCCGGAGTGGTGGCTCTCTTTTTGTCGGGTGGGCCGGCCAGTCTGACCGCTCATTTCCCGCCTTTTCCCTGGTTCTCGCTCTTTGGACGGGGGGTCAACACCGACCTGGCTGCCGCTTTTGCCCTGATGGTTGGCGTTTTGTCGAGCCAGATCTATTTCCAGGGCATTTTCTGCAGTCGTGATCTGCGTGCTGCCCGTAGCGGGGCCCTGCTCAGCGCCCTGATTGCCCCGGCTATCGGCCTTGGCGGCATACTGGTTGGTTTGTTCATGCGCATGCATTACCCTGATATCAACTCTGCTCAGGCGTTGCCCCTTTTTGTGATCAACCATCTGCCGCCCTGGTTCGCCGGTGTTGTGCTGATCACCCTGCTGCTCGCTTCGGTAGGCACCGGGGCCGGTTTAACCCTGGGGGTGAGCACCATGCTTAACCGCGATATCTACCGGCGCCTGCGCCCTGACGCCGATGACAAGAAAATACTGCAGGTTTTTCGTCTGCTCATCGTTGCCGTGATGACGATGGCTTTAGCTGTTGTGCTGGTTGCTAACGGAGGGGTGCTGATTTTAAGCTGGAGCTACCTGTCGCTCGGCTTGCGCGGCGCCACGATCTGCTTTCCCCTACTAGCGGCAATTTTCCTTAAAGGGAAGATCTCTCCCGCTGCCGGCACATTGGCCGTTATTACCGGCCCCACTGTTGTTATCGCCGGAACTATTTTCCCCCTCGGTCTTAACCCGCTTTATCCCGGACTGGTTATCAGTTTTTTGATTCTATTTTATGACTACCTGCGAAACAGAGGTAAGGGCAATCATTTTAGCGAACAGGAATAATGCTAAACAAGTGAGGTGTTTGAAGTGAACAACTTGAAAGATAGTAGCGGAGGCAACCGGATAGTGATCACGGTAATCGGTCCCGACCGGGTCGGTATTATTGCCGCTGTTTCTGCAATTTTGGCCGAGCAGAGTGTGAACATTCTTGACATCAGCCAGACCATTATGCAGGAATTTTTCGTTATGGTCCTGGTGGCCGACATGGCCGGGTCTAGGGTTGATCTGGTTACCCTTAAAGATCTGCTGGCGGCAAAAGGTGAAGAATTAAAGGTGCGCATCGATGCCCAGCATGAAGATGTCTTTAACTTCATGCACCGCATTTAGGGGGGATTATGAATTGCTGACGATAGAAGAGATTCTTGAAACGATCAAGATGGTTCAGGAAGAAAATCTTGATATCCGCACAATAACTATGGGGATCAGCCTGCGTGACTGCAGCGATGCCGACCATAAGGCAGCCTGTCGTAAAATTTACGAGAAAGTTACGCGTCTGAGCGCCTTACTGGTTAAAACCGGAGATGATCTAGCCCGCGAATACGGTCTGCCGATTGTCAACAAAAGAATATCAGTAACGCCAATTGCTTTGATTGCCGAAGCGAGCGACGCTGAAGACTACCTTGAGTATGCCTGGGCAATGGACAGGGCAGCCGAAGCGGTCGGTGTTAACTTCATCGGCGGTTTTTCAGCGCTGGTCCACAAGGGTTTCACCGGCGGAGATACTAAACTGATCGAAACAATTCCGCTGGCTTTAAGTTCAACGGAGCGAGTCTGTGCTTCGGTCAACGTGGCCACTTCACGTGCCGGTATCAACATGGATGCCATAACCATGATCAGTCGGGTGATCAAGAAAACAGCTGAACTTACAGCTGAGCGCGATAGCATTGGCTGTGCTAAATTGGTAGTTTTTGCCAACGTTCCTGAAGATAATCCCTTTATGGCCGGTTCATTTCACGGTATCGGTGAGCCTGACTGCGTGATCAATACCGGGGTCAGCGGCCCGGGCGTGGTAAAAAGCGCTATTGCCAGGGTCGGTGATGTTGACCTGGGCGCTCTCTCAGAAACAATTAAAAAGACTGCTTTTAAAATTACCCGCATGGGTGAACTGGTTGGCAGAACTGCGGCTGAGCGGCTCGGAGTGCCGTTTGGTATTGTCGATGTTTCGCTGGCCCCGACACCGGCCATCGGTGATTCTGTCGCTGAAATTTTAGAAGAGATGGGCCTGCAGCGCTGCGGGGCACCGGGTTCGACCGCTGCCCTGGCCCTGTTAAATGATGCTGTTAAAAAGGGCGGGGCGATGGCTTCATCTTACGTTGGCGGTTTATCCGGGGCTTTTATTCCGGTCAGTGAAGATACCGGTATGATCAATGCCGTTAACGACGGCGCTTTAACCCTGGAAAAGCTTGAGGCAATGACCGCAGTCTGCTCGGTCGGCCTTGATATGGTTGCCGTACCCGGCAACACCCCGGTCGAAACTATTGCCGCCATTATCGCCGACGAAGCGGCGATCGGCGTGTTTAACCATAAAACAACGGCAGTGAGAATCATTCCCGCCGCCGGTAAAAAAGTCGGAGACCAGGTTGAATTCGGGGGTCTGCTTGGCCGGGCGCCGGTTATGGCTGTAAACCTCTTTTCTGCCGCGAAATTCGTTCGCCGCGGGGGCCGTATACCTGCCCCGATCCACAGCCTGCGCAACTAAAAAACGCCGCGGGGCAGGCCCCACGGCGTTAAACGAAGGTAGCATCAAAGCTACTTGATGCCTTTGCAATTCTCCCGCAAATGCTTGGCTGCCACATGTTACAGTGATAGACCGAGCGACCTTCCAAATGGATCTCAAGATGACTTGTGCTTAAATATATTGACATTGTGCGTAAACTTATAGTATAATTGGTATAAAAATAGGGAAAGGAAGCGTTTTTGATGGCACAAACAAATGTTAATATCCGCATGGATGAAAATTTAAAAAAACAATTTGATGCCTTTTGTTCTGAAATTGGAATGAATATGACAACTGCCTTTTGTGTTTTCGCAAAAACAGCAGTACGCCAAAATAGAATCCCTTTTGAAATCTCTGCCGAGAGTGACCCATTTTACAGTGAAGCCAATCAGGCAAGATTAAGAAAATCTATTGCTGATCTCAACGCAGGCAAGGGAAAAGTCCATGACCTTATAGAGATTGCCGATGAATAAGGTATGGCACGATGATGCGTGGGAAGATTACCTGTATTGGCAAGTGCAGGACAGTAAAACACTAAAGCGTATTAATCAGCTGCTAAAGGACATTGACCGTAACGGCTATGATGGTATCGGTAAGCCAGAGCCTCTAAAATATGATTTTAGAGGCTTTTGGAGCAGGCGAATTGATGATAATAACCGCCTTGTATATCGCATTGAAAATGGACAAATAGAAATTGCTCAATGTGGTTCACATTACAGGGATAAATAAATAAGTGTATATTACTGCCTGCGCAATTAAAAAACGCCGTGGGGCAAGCCCTACGGCGTTAAACGAAGGTAGCATCAAAGCTACTTGATGCCTTTGTAATTCTCCCGCAAATGCTTCTCCATATCCTCGCTGAAACCGAGCGGCTCGTGCTTCTCTAAGATTCGCTTAGCTTCTTCGTGGGCGCGGGTGAAGGTATCCTTTGAGCCTTCCTTTTCCCAGACAACGCGCTGCTGGCGGTCGGAAAGTCTGGGGAAGTAAAATTCATTGCGTACGTGCTCTACTGTATGGGGATGATCGAAAAAGTGCCCACCCGGGCCGACCTCTTTGATAATATCGGTGGCCAGAGTCTCCTCGCTCACTTCAACCCCCTTGACTGCTCTTAAAACCATCCCGACAGAATCGTTATCAACAACCATCTTCTCGTATGACAGGGTGGTACAGAACTCTAACAAGCCAAAAGCGTCATGAATATAGTTGCAGCCTGATAAGGTCACGACCATGGCCGTGTTCGCGCTTTCATAACCGGCCTGGGCATCGACTACTTTTGAGTCGGACATACCGCCTGTACCGTACATGGGTATTTTATAGTGCTGGGCCATCTGGGCGCAGCCGGCATTGATTAGGGCAGATTCGATGTTGCCGGCCATGTAGGTGCCGGTGCGCATATCCATGATGCTGGAAGTGGAACCATAGATGGTCGGGTTCCCTTTATTAATTAACTGGGACAGAATCAGACCGCCTAAGGATTCAGCATTATTTAAGGTAATGGTACCGGCTAAGGTAACCGGTGAGTTGGCCCCGGCTAAAGGTTCAGAGGGGGTGGCTACCGGCAAGCCGCGCCTGGCGATCTCAATTAAGAAATCGGTGTAGGTTACTTCCATTAAGAGCGGGCTCATCATCAGGGTTATAAAAGAGACAAAGGGACGCGCTAAAAGTTTATCTTTACCGCCGGCAATATCTTCGGCCATTTTAATGACCGATAACAGTCCATCCATGGTGTAGATGCCGCCCATCACATGTTTCGAGGTGTTGGCCAGGGCGTGGTAGAAACGGTTGATATCGACTTCTTCTTCGGCCACATCGTAGGGGTAGCAGTTAATGACGAAGAAGGCGATGTTCTCTAAGGCATCGGTCATTTTGGCGTAACCGGCTACGTCCCGAACCCCGGTCAGGCGTTTTTTGCCGCTGTCTAGATCAAGGGTGTTTAAAACTGTACCGCCGGTACCCAGGTGGACGTTTGAGCCTTCCAGCAGCAGGTCGTTTTTTTCGTCCCGTCCGCAAAGGATTATTCTTGACGGGGTTGAATCGATCGCTTCTTCGATCATTGACCGCGTTCCGTTCTTT
The DNA here is from genome assembly GCA_964349375.1 of uncultured Syntrophomonadaceae bacterium. Taxonomy (GTDB): domain Bacteria; phylum Bacillota; class Dethiobacteria; order DTU022; family DTU022; genus UBA993. The sequence continues at coordinate 9,619 of CAYGHB010000043.1, forward strand.
TGTGTCCCCGACCCGCAGCACAGCCTCTTCCTGGATCACCCTTAAAAGTTTTGACTGCAGGAGCAGACTCATTGAGTTAATTTCATCTAAAACGAGGGTTCCTTCCGAGGCCTGTTCGAACATGCCTGGCCTGTCGATTGCCCCGGTAAAGGCCCCCTTTGAAGTGCCGAACAGTAAACCTTCCAAAAGATTTTCCGGAATAGCGGCACAGTTGATGGCGATATAAGGCTTATCCCTTCTGATGCTGGCATTGTGGATGCCCTGAGCGAGCAGCTCTTTTCCGGTTCCGGTTTCTCCGTAAATTAAAACAGGAAGGCTGTTTTCCTCGGTTTTGCGTGCCCAGTGCAGGGTATCCTGCAGGAGGTGATTGGCGCCGGTAATATTGGCGTTATTGTCAGTTACCAGTTACTACAGGCCGGCATTGAAGTTCCGGCAATTATCGAAGCTATGCCCCATATCGGCGCATACCATGTGCACGCCTCAAAGGTGCGGCGCATGGGGGTGCCGATTTACACTTCGCACACTATTTTAA
>CAYGHB010000044.1:0-9869 GCA_964349375.1 uncultured Syntrophomonadaceae bacterium
TTCTTCCGTAAACCCCGACCGGTAGGGCTATTTATTTTGATGCGTCAGCTCTGGATAACAATTCTTTGCTCAAAAATTCTAGTAAATTCTTTTTTCAGTTATTACCACTAATAGCCATGCCTGCCGCTACCCTTTCCGGAAGCGTTTTTTATCGCGTTTACAAATAATCTGAACTGCGTAGCGGCCGGTGAGCATAGATCCGGGTAACCCGGCGGGCGGCATAACCCACTGGCCAATCTGGTAAAAGTTACTGAACCCGGGAAGTTCCTTCGGAATACTAAAGCGTCCGGCCTCGGGCGGCACAATCCAGGCCATATAGGCCCCTTTCCAAACTCCGGTAAAACGGTTATAAGTAAGCGGTGTTGCGACATCAACCACTTCTACTTTTCCCTTAACAGCCGGGAACCTTTTTTCAACAATCTTAATTACCTGATCGGCCAGTTGTTCTTTCTTTTCCCGGTAGCGCTGCTTATCTTTGGCCGCTCCGGCCCAGTAATCATAAGAAGAGTAAAGGGTGGTTCTAATCACTGTTTGCCCTTCCGGAGCCAGGGTGGGATCAGTTGCAAAGTTTGTCAGGTAGATATAGTTGTTCTTTTCACTACCCAGCATGATTGGCTGATCAAGCTTAACGGCAACATTCTCCGCTTCGCCGGAAAGATCGCAATTTACACCCAGGGAAACCTGCACCGAAGTGTAATGCTTCAGATCAGCAAAGCTATCTTTAATTTTATCGGTAAGGTATTTCTTTTTGAGCAGCTCATAGGCAGTTAAGTGCAGGTCCGCCGCCGAAATAACAATATCACCATTAACACTGCTGCCATCCTCAAGCAGCAAGCCAACAGCCTGTTCATTTTCAACCAGCACTTCTGTTACGCGGGCATTGTAATTAATACTGCCGCCCAATTCAAGGTAGCGCTTTTCAAGCGAACGGGCAAATTTGAGCGAACCGCCCTGGGGGAACCCGGCATCACTGCTGTGCAGAGAAGCAAGAGTACTGGCGAGAGAAATCATCGAGTAACCGTTGGGCATGATCAGGCTTAACGCTTCACGCAGAAAAGGATCTTTAACCTGCTTCAAATATTCTCCCACTGAGATTCGTGACAGCTGACCCATTATCTTGAAATAAGGCATCATCTTAAAGAGCATCAGCGGCAGATCCCATGGTTTATAGAGTTCTTCCGGCTTTTCCAGGGGAATTTCTGCCGCCGACAAGGCTTTAGCCGCGCTTACCAGTGATTTAATGAACAATGAATCAGCGGGTGAATGCTCCAGCAAATGCTCCTGGAGGCGATCCAGATCACTATAGATGTTAACTATTTTGCCGTGTTCCCCTTCCACGCTCATAAATATTTCGCGGTTGATTACTGCCCCGTCTTCTAAGGCGCCAACCTCTCGCCAAAGACGGTTGAACTGACTGCCCGGCTTCGTTCCTACCAGCCAGTGAATACAGCCATCAAAGGTGTAACCCTTGCGATGCCAGGCAGCACTAAGGCCGCCCGGCAAATTATGCATTTCATAAATTTCTGCTTCATAACCATTGCGGCGGGCATGAATACCCGCTGACAAGCCGGCCACGCCGGCTCCGATAATCAGTATTTTTTTACTCACTGTTCAACCTCCCCTAGACTATGCCTGGCGGCACCCGTACTATTCCTTACCCCGACCAGCCAGCAGGTAGATTACCGACCCGAAGATGATGACGGCAATAATAATGATCCAGCCTGCTTTAGAGAGATATTTAACATTTTCTCGCTTCAGTAAATCGACTAAAGCCCAGGAGAGCAGCCCCAGGTTAAGGGCAAATATAAGGGCAATAATAACAATGTATACTCCCGACAATGACAATTATTATACAGTCCCCTTTCGCTGCCATTCTGGTAGGCCTCTCACTTACTGACGGCCTGAAGATAAACTATTCAACAAAACGGGTTAAATAACCTGCTATTTTGTAACCTGGTATTTAAAACCTTTCACCAGATTTACAGCTGTATCGATAAGCAGCGCAACTGCTACGACAATGGTAAGACCGTTAATTAACCTGCCCCACAGGTAGGCGGGGTCTACACCCTCAGGAACCAGGCCCGCATCAAACCAAAAAGCTGTAAATGCTTCACTCCAAAGCCCCTCACCGCTAATAAACAGGAAGAATAATCCGAAAGAAGCAAGGTTGAAAACCATATTGGCAATAGCAAGGCCAACGGTCCATTTTCTAACCATTAGCTTGATTAACTCTTTAGTTATGCCAAGAGCGAGCATTATATTCAACAACGGCAGCAGTGAACGGAATGCTTCATGATTGAAAAGAGGAATTATTGTTTTCACTGCACTATCATTGATAAAATAAATGGCAATCAAATGGTTGTACATATTAAATAGAATAAGCGCCAATATGGCAAATACTATACCGATAATTGCCTCAATTGGTTTTATTTCTGTCTCTTTTACCGGAAGCATGGGCAGTTCAGCGGGGGTCCACTCTTTATCTTTGAACTCTTTGCTAACAGCAAAATTATAGTGTTCAAAAATAGCAAAGAGAACTGTAACCCAGGCAAATGCCTGGAAGAGAACATTTATGAGGGCGCCAAAATAGCCGCCGATTATTTCTGTAAAACTGCCAGGCGGGTCAAATATAGCACCGAGGGTCAGCGCCAGGGTGATGCCAAAAGCAACCGCTGCGAGCACAATTTTCAAAACAAACACATAGGTGTCATAGTTTTCCGGGCCAACCAGGTATTGCTTCTTCTCCCGGTATTGATCTGCCAGTTCATGCGGATCGCCAAGTTCAATCAAAATCGCTTCCAAATCGTCGGATGACGCTTCATCTTCACCAACCCGATCGGCCAGCATATCCTCAATCAAACTGCGCAGTTCTTTTTCAATATCGCCTCGCTGCTTCTCAGGAAGTTTTTTTGTTACAGCATAAATGTATCTTTCTAATTTTTCCATGGTCAGACACTCCTCTCATAATCAATCATTTCGGCCATCCGGCCGGTCATATTTCGCCACTCATTGCACAGGGCTTCATAAATAACCAGCCCCTCAGTGCTAAGATGGTAGTACTTCCGCGGACGGCTTTCGTTTGTATCCCAGCTGCTCTCCAGCAAACCCTGCTTTTCCAGCCTTCTCAGCAGGGGATAGAGCGTGCCCGGTTCAACACTGAAACCTTTCTCTTCTAAAACCTGCACCAGGGAGTAACCATATTGCGGTTCCGTTAACTGGCTTAAGACGCCAATTACTACTGCACCTCGACGCAGTTCCATGATCATACTTTTAACAAGCTCTTTCCTTTTGTCCATAATATCATCCCCTGATTATTATACTGTGTGTTACACACTATTGTCAATACTATATTATAATTATTTTTGTAACATGTAAAATGTTTGACTTTTGTATAAAATGGTGCCATAATGTTGGTGTTAATATCCGTTAAGGGCAAAGCCGCTGAAAAGCGGTGACGCAAAGCTAAAGGGGCTAAAGCATTATAGATGCTAACGCCAGCCAGTTGCCGGTTCATATCACGATAGAACCGGACCCGTCTGGATCAAGCAGGCGGTTTTTTTGGCACTATTTTCACTGACTGATCCTGAAGCAACATAGAGGTGCATCATGCGAAAGAGCATATTCATAATACGCTTAGTGACCGTCTTGCTGGTTATTGCCGCTACCCTGGGTATTAGCGCCGGGGATGCACAGGCTTTAATGCTTAAAATAAGCCTTGAAGACCTGATCACCGAGGCCGATTCAATTATCATTGGAACCGTTGAAAAGGCTAGCAGCAGCTGGAATGAAGATCGCTCCGCTATTTACACCACCGTAACAGTTTTAGTGGAAGACGACATAAAAGATGACCAAAATCAAAACAGCGTTACCATAATCGTTCCTGGTGGGGAAATCGATGGTATAACTCAATTTGTATCCGATACGCCCGCCTTTGAAACCGGCGAGCAGGCTTTTTTCTTTCTAAGCGATTTACCGCAGACAGTGTTACCGCGCAGGCAATTTTCACCTAAATTTTATGAATTAGAAGGAAACTTTCAAGGCAAACTGGTAATTGAAGATGATTCTGTCGAAGGTTTGCCGCTCGGATTATTTGAAGAAGAACTGCAGTCAATTCTTGACGAAGGCGATGCAAAATATTACTTTGAAACCAACCCCGATCAACCAACTTTGACCAGTTACAACCAGTTCGTTACCTTGCCTTTTCGTTGGCCAAACAGTTCAATTCCTGTCAGCTACTGGGTCAATGCTTCAAGCGACCGCAATGCCCATGTGCAGGCCTCTGCAAATACCTGGAGCAACGCCGGGGCAAATTTTTCGTTTAACTACCGGGGCACTCATTCTCGAAGCGGCGGAGCATACATGAATAACAAAAATGAAGTGATGTGGAACGACTTAAATACCAATACCGCCCTGGCAGTTGCTACTATCTGGACAGCGAACGACATTATTCTCGAAGCCGATATGACCTTCAATACCCGGTTTAGCTGGAGCACCGACGGCTGGTACGGATATGACGTTCAAACCGTGGCACTCCACGAATACGGGCACTGGGTAGGTCTTGACCATTCTCCAAGTTCTGAATCAATCATGTATTACAGTAATAGGGGCACCCAGCGCTACCTGCATTCGTCCGACATCGCCGGCATTCGCCATATATACAGCACAACTACCTCTACCATAACCAACGATAATTTTCTTAGCCGCATAGTGATCAGCGGCACAAGCGGGCAGATTAACGGAAGCAATATAAACTGCACCAAGGAATCCGGTGAGCCTAATCATGCCGGAAACAGCGGCGGTCAATCAGTATGGTGGGAATGGGTCGCTCCGTCCACGGGCCTGGTTGAAATCAGCACTGCCGGCAGTAATTTCGATACCCTGCTTGGAGTCTACAGCGGTACATCGGTATTCGGCTTGACCGCAGTAGCTTCTAATGATGACTATGGCATGACTTATCAAAGCAGGGTCAGCTTCAGTGCTCAACAGGGAGTTAGCTACAGAATCGCTGTTGACGGCTGGGTCACTTCGGCTGGCAACATTACTTTAAACTGGCTGTTAACACCTGCCCTTTGCAATATTACTGCACCAACCCAACCGGTTGGTGCAGCAACAGGTTTGACAGGCGATAATTATACCTACAGCACTGGTGAAAGCGCCTGTTCAAACGGGCACCCCTTAGAATACCGGTTTGACTGGGGCGATGGATCTTATTCTGTGTGGAACTCATCATCCCAGGCAGGAAAAGCATGGCCCTCCCCTGGCAGCTACCAGGTTAAAGCACAAGCCCGCTGCAGTATTGAAACAACCAGGGTTTCAGCCTGGTCAACAGCACGATCTGTTGAAATTACAAACCCGCCTGTGATCTATAACCTGATGATTGAGGTCAGTGGAGAGGGAGCAACCGCACCTCAGGTGGGCTCGCATGCCTATAACGATAGCGAATCTGTTGACCTGTCTGCCACTGCGGCAGCGGGTTGGATCTTTGATAAATGGTTCGTCGGAACGGCAGAATTTACTGATGCACTGATCCAGCACACGATGACCGATCATATTACGATCACTGCTGTATTCGTAGAAATTTCGGCAGATGAAGATAGTGATCAATCTTCCGGAGGCTCCTCCGGTTCTGACGATGATTCGGAAACAGTTGAACCACCCCCGGTCACTTACACCCTGACCGTGACAGTTGACGGTTCCGGTGCAACCAACCCTGAACCAGGCGATTACAACCATGTTGACAAAACACCCGTTGACCTTCAAGCAATACCCGCTGACGGCTGGGTCTTCGAAAAATGGGTTGTAAATAATCTTGAATTTGATACTGCGCTAATTAGCATAACAATGAGGCAGAACACCACGGCAACAGCTATATTCGCAGAGATACCGGCAGAGAACGGCGATACGGGCCAATCTAACGAAGGAGATTCCAATTCCGGCCATGAACCGGGAGGGGATAGCACTTCTCCGCCACCGTATACAGAGCCATCTACGAACTCCAGCCCACCGGCGCCGGTTCAGTATGTCCTGACTATTGATGTCAATGGGAGCGGTACGACAAACCCCTCGCCGGGAGAGCACCGTTATGACAAAGATTACGTTATAGCGCTATCTGCCAAACCGGCTGCCGACTGGGGCTTCGAAAAATGGACAATTGACGGAGTTAACCGCCAGGGCAGCAATATTAACCTGACTATGGATGCAGTTAAAAATGCAACGGCTCACTTTTTCAAGATTAAGATGGGCGATATTACCGGCAGCGACACAGTTGATGTCAGCGACGTAACTCTTGTTGCCCGCCACGCCCTGGGAATATCAGCATTAAACGATGCGCAGCTTGAAAAAGCCGACGTTAATGGCGATGGCGTGGTAAACGTTTTAGATGTAACCTTGATCATGCGCTACGCGCTGGGATTGATCAATTCTTTTCCGGTAAATTAAGCCTACCAGTTTCCATCTGCTCTTCACTCTTACTCTTAATCCTCAGCAGGCACCAGCGATAGTGGCTGGTGGCTGGTGCCTGCTCATTATTTCAGGTTTGATTCGTGGTCAAAAACCTTTCTGAACTGGATTTCGTAAAGCTTTTTATAAACACCGACCGAAACACCGACCGATTTGCAATAACCGTTGACTACCGCAACCCGCCCGGTATATGCTTGAAACTGTAACCATAGCAAAGCTTAACTTTCGCCGGGAATGGCTCCTGGCAGGAAATCGATGGTAACCGCCACGTGGTGATTGCTACTGCTCTTGCCCGAAGCGAACAAAATGGCAAAAATATCGGACATGCTGCGCACCTGAAAAAGAAACCGGTCTTCCCGTTATTGCTGTGGGCAAACTGTGGAACAACCGTTCAATTGCTAAGGCTATAAAGAATGACCAGGTTGATATCATCGCCCTAGGAAGGCAGATGATTGCCGACCCACTTGCGGCTGAAAAGGTTCTATTGAACCACTTCGAAGCAATAACTAATTGCAAAGAGTGCGCTAACTGTTACGCCACCATCCGGCGGGGAGTTCCCATGCAGTGCGCCTTTATTCAAATGGTGGGGGCGAGAGGTGTTGATCTAGGTAAAGATAACACCGCACAACTCTACACCGTGTTATTAGCCCTGTGTTAAGTTATTAAAGTAATTGTTTTACGGTCGTAACTTACCAGGCTGTCATTGCGCATTTTTTGCAGCTCACGACCCAGGGAAGACCTTTGAACCCCCAGTTTTTCGGCCAGCATTTTTTTTGAAATATTGAGGGTGATTGTATTGTTTTGCTGAATCACGCTTTCATAACGCAAATATGAAAGAAGCTGATCACGGATAGTGCTCAGCGATATAGCATTGATTTTATCGGTTAGAATCAGGGTTCTATCTGAAATCGCCTGCAGCAGGCCTTCCATAAAAGATCTATGGTTCTGAATCAGATCAACGACTAATTCCCTATCCAAGTGCAGGATAACAGCGTCTGCCTCTACTACCACTGTCATCGGGTATTTTTTCCTGCTCGAAAAAAGCAGGTTTGCCCCGATATGGTCCATAGCCGTAAAAGTCTGTATGGTAAGGATGTTCCCTTCTGCATCGATCTTTTGAACCGAGATTTCGCCCTCTAGGATGATATCCATGGACTGACAAATTTCATTTTGCAGATAAACAATCTGCCTTTTTTTGTGCCTGGTCAGGGAGCAGCGTGCAGAATTTAAGATAGTTTTTAGTTCATTACCGTCAAACTCCCCGAAAAGACTTATGCCGGTCAGGGCTTCAATATATTTATCGGCTAGATACACAAAAATCCCCCCATTAGTTACCATGGTAACATATTTGGCCTTCGCGATACAGTATACTCTTATAAAGTCATTGCTGAAAGGGAGATATAAATTGAAAAGAATATTGCAAGGTTTAATACAAATAGTTATTTTGGGGCTCTTTGTTGCCCTAATAGTCACCGGCAAAGTACAGCTCTGGATGGGTTTAGTTCTGCTGGGGATTATCGCTGCCCTTATATTTAGTCGTTTGTATTGCGGCTGGATATGTCCAATCAATACAGCTATGAGGGCTGTTAGTTGGGTAAAAAAGAAACTTTCAATCAAAGGCTTTAAAATACCCGAGATTCTGACCAGACCCTGGGTGCGCTACTTAGTGTTGGGTATGTTTTTTGTGACATTTGCTCTGGTCATGATAACCGGGAGGAAATTACCCGTACTGCCGGGATTGTTTGCTGCCGGGATACTGCTGACAATCTTCTTTCCGGAAGAACTTTGGCACCGTTACCTTTGCCCCTATGGAACGCTGTTCAGTCTGACCGGGTCAAAATCTAAATATGCTATGATCATTGATCAGAACCTGTGCAACAGTTGCGGTAAGTGTAAAGAGGTTTGCCCGGCTGCCGCCGTTGAAAAAGATGGCAGGCAGTTTACCATAACTAAGCAAGACTGCCTAGTGTGTACTGATTGCGCTGTAGAGTGTAAACAGAACGCCATAGGCTATCATTAAGAAAAACAGTTTAATAGCTTGAGTTAGGTGGAACGGGTGCTAAGTTTCGCTGCGGCGCTATTTTAAAATACCAGCTGCCACAGCAGTTCCCTACCCTTTGGAGATAAGCCATAACTGTTAATCTCTTCAGTCAGCAGATCTTTATCGCCATACCCGGCTACAAGCCCGTTCAGGCGGGCCGCCGCGGTTGAGTTGATATACCCTTCGAATTCAGGATAATAGGCGCGGATTTCAATCGATAGTTCCGGCTCACCCTGCAAGTAGTACTTCTGGTGATATTCTTCCGCCAGGTAGAACGTGGATATAGGAAGCAGTTCAGTATAAATTGTTGTCTTCAATTTTTCTTCAACTGCCGCCATGCTCTTGCGGGCTGCTGTTTCCTGCTCAGAATCGTGGTAAAAAATGATCGACATATATTGCCGGGACCATGGTTGGCCAGCCGCATTATGATTGTCCCAGAATAGCTGCAGAATGTCTTCAAAAGAAATCTGCGTCGGGTCGTAGTCAATCTGGATAGTTTCAGTGTGGTCATCAAGGCTGCGGTAGGTTGGGTTCTCGGTGCTCCCGCCGGCATAGCCGACCCTGGTGCGATATATTCCTTTCGTTTGCCCGAACCGGGCATCGGGGCCCCAGAATCAGCCCATGGCTAAGGTTGCTGTTTTTAAGCCAGCGGGTAATTCGAGATCAATAGGGGGTCTGGAAATTTCCGCGAAACCACTTTCTTCTTTCATCGCAGCTTCTTCCTCTCGTTGTGTAGTATACCCATCGCCTTGCTGGGCGCATCCGCTTAAGATTAAGAGAAGCAGGCCGGCAAAAACAAAACAGGCCGGCAGCAAAAATAAATGGCGACTGCCGTAAGGATTGTTATCCCTGCCTGGTATATTATTCATTAACGTTCGCGTCATCAACTTCCGTGACATCATTTTCTCCCAGAATTTCAGCGAGGAATTGCTGCGCTTCGCGATAATTCTGTTCGCCTTCCCTTACAGATTGGAAATATTCGATTGCCGCAGACTCGTTGCCCAGCAATTGGTGTGCCCGTCCCAGTGCAAAATTTAAAGGCCGGCTGTGACCAAAACGATCTGCCATCTGCTGTTCGATAGTAAATATCTGGTTCAAAAAATATTCAGCTTCTGCCGGAGCGTCGGCCTGAACGTAGAATTCGGCCAAGTTCAGGCGGGTGATCGCCGCAAAAATGTAATTGCTCACAGTGTATGGGCTTAGTTCAATTGTCCGATCAATATAGGCAAGCCCGGCATCAATATCCACGTAATTAAGCAACAGCTGCCCGTAACGGCCCATGTAATTAGTGCTGAAGGGCTCGAGTTCGTGAGCTCTGCGGGCCATAAATATCATGTTTTCGATATCGGCAGGATTCTGCGTTCTGATT
>CAYGHB010000045.1:0-9634 GCA_964349375.1 uncultured Syntrophomonadaceae bacterium
GGGCGATATAATCAGCATTGACGTTGGAACTCGTCTGAAAGGTTACTATGGCGATGCCGCCGCGACTTTTGCGGTGGGGCAGATTTCACCTGAAGCCCAAAAGCTGATTGATGTAACAAGAACCTCACTGCAACGGGCTATCGGGGCGATGCAGTCCGGAAAGAGGCTTTCCGATATTTCTCACGCTGTTCAGGCCTTTGTTGAGAGCAACCACTTTTCGGTAGTGCGCAGCTATGTCGGACACGGTATCGGTGAAGAGATGCATGAAGAACCACAGGTGCCGAATTTTGGGCTTCCGGGACGCGGGCCTTTATTACAGCCGGGCCTAGTTCTTGCCATCGAGCCAATGGTTAATGCCGGTAACTGGGATGTTAAGGTTCTCAAAGACCAGTGGACAGTAGTTACCGTTGATGGCTCGCTATCTGCTCATTTTGAGCACACGGTAGCACTGGGTGAAAACGGGCCTGAAGTACTGACATCTTCCGACCTTTCATAAAGGGGGAGAAGCGATGGTAGAACTGAAACCGGGACAACTGGTCCGTTCTCTGGCTGGCCGAGATAAAGGTAAGCATTACCTAGTTTACCGGGAACTGGAGCACAACTACGTGCTCCTGGTTGATGGGCGAACTCGCCCGCTAGCCCGACCGAAAAAGAAGAATATAGCGCATCTGCAGCATTATGAGCGCAGGGCGGATTTCGGGGAACCGGTTGAACTTGATAAATTGCAGGACAACCAGGTGATCAGGTTTTTAAAAGAGCTGACACCGTTGACAGGTGCTCCCGAAGAGGAGGTAGAATAGTAACATGAGCAAGAAAAAAGATGTAGTTGAGGTAGAAGGAATTGTAGTCGAACCGCTGCCGAATGCCGTGTTCCGGGTCGAGTTAAAGAACGGACACAAGGTTATGGCTCATGTATCGGGCAAGATCCGAATGAACTTTATTCGCATTCTGCCGGGCGACCGGGTTTTGATTGAACTATCGCCTTACGATTTGTCTCGGGGGCGCATTACCTATCGTTATAAGTAAGGAGGTCGTTATCATGAAGGTGAGACCCTCAGTGAAAAAAATGTGTGAAAAATGCAAAATAATCCGGCGTAAGGGCAGGGTTGTGATTATCTGTCAAAACCCTAAGCATAAACAAAGGCAGGGCTAATAAGCATTTTCATTTCGTCAGATCCTGGCCAGGCCGGGGGGATTACTTCTAAGGAGGTGTTAAACTATTGGCCAGAATTGCAGGTGTAGACTTACCGCGTGACAAAAGGGTAGAAGTTGCGCTGAGCTATATTTATGGTATTGGTAGAAATCGGGCCATGGCGATCCTGTCGCACACCAGGGTTAGCCCCGATACCAGAGTCAAAGATCTTACTGAAGATGAGTTGGGTCGTCTGCGCGAATTTATCGACAAGAATTATAATGTCGAGGGAGATTTGCGCCGCGAGGTTGCGCTTAACATTAAACGTCTGGTTGAAATCGGCTGCTACCGGGGCATCAGGCATCGTAGGGGCATGCCGGTACGGGGCCAGAAGACCAAGAATAATGCACGGACCCGTAAAGGCCCCCGTAAGACTGTCGGCATACGCCGCAAGGGCTAAGGTTTGTGGAGAAGGGAGGAAATAACTAAAATTGGTCAAGAAAAAGGTTACCCGCACTAAACGTCGTGAAAGAAAAAATGTTGAACGCGGGGTTGCTCATATCAAATCGACCTTCAACAATACTTTTATCAGCATCACTGATGTTGACGGCAATGCTATTTCATGGTCAAGCGCCGGTAACGTCGGCTATAAGGGGTCTCGTAAATCGACTCCGTTCGCCGCTCAGTTGGCAGCTGAAGCTGCCGCTAAAGTTGCGATGGAACACGGCATGAGGCAGTTAGAAGTATATGTAAAGGGGCCGGGTGCCGGTCGTGAAGCGGCAATTCGCTCGCTGCAGGCCGCAGGCCTTGAGGTCAATGCGATTAAAGATGTCACTCCAATTCCACACAATGGATGCCGCCCGCCGAAAAGGCGGAGGGTTTAATTATTTTATATTAGAGGAGGTGTAACATTATCTAAATGGGACGCCACACTGGAGCAGTTTGTCGTTTGTGCCGCAGAGAAAAAGAGAAGCTTTATTTAAAAGGAGATCGTTGTTTTTCTGATAAATGTGGAGTAATTCGCCACGCCTATCCGCCTGGAGAACATGGGCAGGGCCGTCAGAGGTTTTCCGAATACGGACATCAGTTGCGCGAGAAACAGAAAGCGCGCCGTATCTACGGGGTTATGGAAAGACAGTTCCGCCGTTATTTCAAAGAGGCTGACCGCCGCAGGGGGGTCACCGGTGAAATATTACTGCAATTACTGGAAAGCCGACTGGATAATGTTGTTTTTCGCATGGGCCTGGGAAGATCCCGCGCCGAAGCGAGGCAGTTGATCAATCATGGACATTTTCAGGTTAACGGCCGTAAGGTTGACATCGCATCATTTCTGACCAGGGTTGGGGATGTAATTGCCGTCAGGGAAAAATGCAAAAGCAAACCAGTATTTAAGCTGATAACTGCTGAAAGAGATCAGCTGGGAATTGTCGATTGGCTGGAAGTTAACCATGAGCAGCTCGAAGGCCGGGTTGTCAGGGTTCCACAGCGCGACGAAATAGATGTGCCGGTAACCGAGCACCTCATCGTCGAGCTTTATTCCCGCTAAATGAATAGTCAACCCTCAATATATCAAGCGAGGAGGGTAAAACGGAAAAATTATGATAGAAATTGAAAAGCCTAAGATTGAATATGTGGAAAAAGATGATCAGATTAACTATGGTCGCTTTGTAGTTGAACCTCTGGAAAGGGGCTATGGAACGACACTCGGTAATGCCTTGCGTAGAATTTTATTGTCTTCGCTGCCTGGCGCGGCGATTACCAATGTTAAATTCGATGGAGCGCTGCATGAATTTTCTAACCTGCCCGGAGTTTTGGAGGATACGATTGAGATCATCCTTAACTTGAAGGCAGTTTCGGTGAAAATTCATTCTGAAGAACCGCAGACCCTGGTTATTGAAACAGATAAAGCAGGCGAAGTAAGGGTCAAGGATATTAAGGCGCCATCAGATGTTGAGTTGTTAAATGGAGAGCATTATATCTGCACTCTTGAAGAGAACGCCAAGCTGTACATGGAAATGACTGCCGTAAATGGCCGGGGTTATTCCCCGGCGGAGCGTAATAAACAGCCCCAGCAGCCAATCGGCGTTATTCCTGTTGATTCGATGTTTTCGCCGATTAAAAGAGTCAACTACCAGGTAGAAAATACCAGGGTTGGTCAGGTTACCGATTATGATAAGCTAACCTTGGAAATTTGGACCGATGGCAGTATAAGGCCCGATGAAGCAATCAGTCTGGCAGCCAAAATCTTAAGTACGCATATCTCGCTCTTTGTCAATCTCACGGAACAGGTCGACGAAGTTGAAATTACATCCGACCGGCCAGAAGAAGACCGGGAACGTACTCTTGATATGACAATTGAAGAACTTGATCTTTCGGTCCGCTCCTATAACTGCCTCAAGCGAGCCAGCATTAACACCGTTGGGGAGCTTGTGCGCAAGACAGAAGATGAAATGATGAAGGTTCGCAATCTGGGCAAAAAGTCGCTGGAAGAAGTAGAGCATAAGCTGGTAGAACTTGGCTTAAACTTCTACGAGAGCGGAGAGTAAACCTTCAAGGAGGAAATAAGAGCATGCCATACCAGAAACTGAGCCGTAAAAGCGGCCCCAGGCGAGCGCTTTTGCGTGGCCTGGTAACATCCTTTCTAAAGGCAGGCAGCATCGAAACTACCGCAGCCAAAGCAGCGGCGATTCGCTCGCTATCTGAGAAAATGATTACCCTTGCTAAACGGGGAGATCTTCATGCCCGTCGTCAGGTGCTGGCTTTTTTACTGGATGAAGATGTGGTAACCACCTTGTTTGAAAAAATCGGCCCGAAAATGGAAGGCCGTGAAGGTGGTTACACCAGAGTTATCCCAAAAGGTCCGCGTCGCGGCGATGGCGCTCCCATGGTTATCATGGAATTGGTAACAAAGTAATTTAACTATGGTTAGCCGGTCCGCTATACTTATTGAAGCCAATAGACTGGCTTATCATTATCCGGGTGAAGAGCAGAGCTCTTTGCCTGCTCTTTCCGGAATCAACCTGACTGTTCATGAGGGAGAATATGTTGCCCTCATCGGTCCGAACGGTTCCGGAAAAACTACTTTATTAAAGCTTTTTAACGCCTTGCTGTTGCCTTCCGCCGGCGAAGTAATGGTGGGCGATCTGAATACTGCTGACGAAGCAGAAATTCCACGCATCCGCCAGACTTGTGGGATGATCTTTCAAAACCCTGACAACCAGCTGGTTGCAACAACAGTTGAGGAAGATATTGCTTTTGGTCTTGAAAACCTGGCTCTGCCGTCCGCCGAAATCAGAAAAAGAGTAGCCGAAGTGGCTGCTCTGTTTGGCTTAGAGCGACTCTTAAAACACCCGCCGCATCTTTTATCCGGTGGAGAAAAGCAGAGGGTAGCTATAGCTGGCATATTGGCTATGCAGCCTAAGTGTATACTGATGGATGAACCGACAGCAATGCTTGATCCTGCCGGCAGACAAGAGGTAATTGATGCGGTCAGACTGCTTAAGCAGAGCCATAATATTGCGGCGATTCATGTCACCCATTTTCCGGAAGAGGCGGCCTCAGCCGACCGGGTTATTGCTCTTAGCTGTGGAAAGTTAGTTACCGATGGACCTCCGGAAAAAGTTTTAACAAACCTCAACCTTTTGCACGGCCTGAGATTGCAGGGAACCACTGCAGTGGAACTGGCCGCCCTTCTTCGTGAAGATGGTTTTTCACTGTCGCCTGATCTATTACATAGCCGGGAGCTGGTTAACAGCCTATGTTCATCGGAACTGAAAAGCTGACCCATACCTATATGCCCGGGACCCCATATGCTAATAAAGCTATAAATGAGGTCTCATTCAGCCTCAACCGGGGTGATTTTGCCCTGGTTATCGGTCCTTCCGGATCGGGTAAATCAACGCTCATTCAGCATTTAAACGGGCTGCTTAAACCAGACAGCGGCCGGGTTTACTATGACGGTAAAGCTGTAGGTTCAGAGAAAGGTGAATTGCTTCTTTTAAGAAGGCGTATCGGTCTGGTCTTTCAAATGCCCGAAGATCAGTTCTTTGCAGAAACTGTCTTTGATGAAGTAGCTTATGCCCCCCGTAACCTTGGGTTGGACGAAAATGGTATCAGGATCAGGGTTGCAGATGCACTTGGACGGGTCGGCCTTGAAGCAGAAAAGATCCAACAACGCCATCCTTTTCAGCTCAGCGCAGGGCAAAAACGGCTGGTTGCGATAGCTGCGGTTCTCTCGCTTCAACCTGAGGTAATGATTTTAGACGAACCGACTGTGGGGCTTGATCCTGCCGCGCAGCATAAGCTATTAAGCCTGTTAGCTAAATTAAATCGTGATTTAGAGTTGACAGTGATCATATCTACCCATCACCTTGATGATGTTGCTGCCCTGGCCAATAAGGTTTTAGTCTTAAATGGCGGACAGCTTGTAATGTATGGCCCGGTTGAAGAAGTATTGGCAACAAGGGGTGAACTTCATGCTCTCGGCTTGGGCTTGCCTGCCGTGACGGATATTATGCATAGCCTGGCGGATAGAGGCTTAAGTCTTAGCAGAAATATCTATACCATAGAAGATGCGAGACGTGAGATTGTTAAGCTGAGAAGGCGGCAAAGGTCATGACCCGAAGCATAACCCTTGGGCAGTACGTGCCCGGCGAAAGCTTAATCCACCGCCTTAATCCACGCATTAAGCTTCTGGCCATGCTTCTGACCCTGATTCTGCTTTTCAGCCTGAAGAGTTATAGCAGTTTAGTTGGTCTGTTAGTGATTGCCCTGCTGGTTCTTACCGTTGCCCGCATTCCCTTTAGTTATTTTTTGCGGGGCCTACGGCCAATTATTTACATAGCCTTCTTTGCGTTGATTATATTTTTCTTTTTTACCAAGGGTGGGGTTGTGCTGCTCAGGGTTGGTTCCATTACTGTGGAATCAGAAGGGGTAAGAGAAGGCCTTTTCGTTATTACCCGCCTGATAACCCTGGTGCTGTTTTCGCTTATTGTTACCCTGACCACTACACCGCTTTCACTTACTTACGGCATCAGCTACTTTCTAAAACCGCTGCGTTACCTGGGGCTGCCTACAGAAGAAGTGGCCATGATTATGGCCATTGCGCTGCGTTTCATACCAACGCTGATGGAGGAAAGTCAGCGGTTAATGCGGGCTCAGATGGCCCGGGGAGCAGATTTTGAGACAGGTTCTATCTTTCGTAAAGCAAAAAATTTGGTGCCGCTGATAGTGCCGTTGTTCATAAGCGCTTTCCGGCGGGCTGATGAATTGGCCTTGGCTATGGAGGCACGTGGTTATCGCCTCGGTGCTAAACGCACCCGTATGTACGAAGATATCATTGCGCCGATCGATTGGGCCACTCTGTTATTCGTTATAATGCTGCTTGTCCTGGCCCTCTATTTTGCTCTGTAAAGAAATGTGAGTAGATATTGAAATGTGCTTCCAAAGCAGCAAGTACAAGTAATAGTCCAAAAGTGTTTGTTAAGGATTCTTGTAAGAAAGAACACAGGGGGTTGCCAGGGAGCATCTTATGGCTAATACACTGATTCGCATCAGTTATGATGGTACTAACTACGGGGGTTTTCAGATCCAGTTAAATGCGCCAACGATACAGGAAAAGTTGGAGCATGCCCTGACAGTGATCTATAAACAGCCTGTACGTATTACCGGTGCGGGTCGAACTGACGCCGGTGTCCATGCCCGCGGCCAGGCGGCTAACTTTAATGCCCCCTTCTTCATAGCCACAGAAAAACTACCCCACGCCATCAATGCCCTGCTGCCAACAGATATTGTGGTAACAGAGGCAGTTCTGGTCTATGATGATTTTCATGCTCGCTATGACGCCTCAGGCAAGCTCTACAGCTATACGATCGATCAAGCAGCTTTCCCTCGGGTAATGCAGCGATTATACAGCTGGTATATGCCTGACCCGTTGATCCTGGAAAAAATGCGGAAAGCCGCGTTGCTCTTTGAAGGCACTCATGATTTTAAAGCTTTCCAGGCAGCAAAAGGACAGGTTGTAGATACTGTGCGGACAATGAGCAGGATAGAGATAAAAAAATTGCCGGGTCTTGATTTATTATTATTTGAGTTTGAAGGCAGCGGTTTTCTTTATCACATGGTTCGTCTGCTGATCGGTACCTTGGTTCGTGCCGGCAAAGAAAGTCTTGAACTGCAAGAAATTGAGGCGACCCTGCGTGGCACTAACCCCGCCGCTGTAGGGCCCACCGCTCCGGCTCATGGACTGTGCCTGGAAAGAGTCGATTATCAACTGTGATTCCTGCCGCAGCAGCAAATGTTTGTTGCGGTTACAGACGAATCGTGTTCGAGTGGCATGGTCTAGTAGAAACAGCTTTGGTTGCATCGATTTAGATTGGCGGAAATAATTAATGAAAAACAGCTTGAAGGGCCTTTGTTTGGCTTGACAGGGCAGGTACGGTATATTAAAATATAGGTTGTGGCTTTACTGGACGAGGCAAAAGGAGAGGGTAGAGATGCGCACTACATACATGGCTAAACCTCATGAAATAAAACGCAGCTGGTATATTATTGATGCTGACGGACGTCCCCTGGGAAGGGTGGCAACGGAAGCAGCCCGGCTCTTACGAGGCAAGCACAAACCGGAGTTTACTCCACATATTGACACCGGCGATCACGTCATTGTTATTAATGCAGCCAAGGTCGTTCTGACCGGGCGAAAGCTGGAACAAAAATTATATTACCGGCACTCTGGCTTTCCAGGCGGGTTGAAGCAGGTTAATTATGCTTCGCTGTTGGAAAAGTATCCGGAAAAGGCATTATATCTCGCCATTCGTGGCATGTTGCCTCATAACCGTCTGGGTCGGGCAACACTGAAGAAATTACGTGTATACAGAGACAGCCAGCACTCTCAACAGGCGCAGAAGCCGCTGTTCTGGGGAACAAGGCCGGATGAAAAGATGGAAGGAGGCCCTGACTCTTGAGCGAAGTGCAATATTTAGGTACAGGACGCCGCAAAGAATCGGTAGCAAGAGTACGTCTGCTTCCGGGGAACGGCAAAATCATTATTAACGGAAAAGAAATGGATCAGTATTTTGGTCTTGAGACATTGAAGTTGATTGTCAGGCAGCCGTTGGTTGCCACTGAAACAGTAGGACAGTTTGATGTAATCACCAAGGTTGAAGGAGGCGGTTTTTCAGGCCAGGCCGGAGCAATCAGGCATGGTATCGCCCGCGCACTGTTACAGACTGATGGTGAATACCGTCCGATTCTGAAGAAAAATGGCTATCTCACCCGTGACCCACGAATGAAAGAACGTAAAAAGTATGGCTTGAAGAAAGCCCGCCGTGCACCGCAGTTTTCAAAACGGTAAACTATTTTATTGTTGCTATCAAAGCAAAAAAACCCACTTCGCGCAAAGCTTTTGCAGACGGTGGGTTTATTATTTGGGCAGGCTTCGGCCCTGGGCAGTAGAAATAGTACCCCATCAGTAAACTTTGGCGCGGCAATATTAACAAACTTACGGATCTTGCTGAGTTGAAAGCAGAATTGATAACAATCACCGGAGAGGAGTTGACCGACAGGTGAAAGAGATTCGCCCGGGAGTATGGCTGATTGAAGGTGGCAATAAAGGACGTTATCCATTTGCTCATTCAATCTATGTTGAGGGTGACAATAACCTGCTAATCGATACGGGGGCCGGCCCGCAACTAGAAGAAATTGCCTCGAAAACAGAGCAGGTTGTGCTGAGTCACTATCATCGTGATCACCTTACTTACAACCACCTGTTTAGCCGGGCTTTATTCTCAGTCCACAATGAAGATGCGCCAGGGGTGGAATCGGTCGCTGCTTTTTTCAACTTAAGCGGGCTGAACCAGATCGATATTGAAGCATATTGGACGATGGTTAACCAGAAGGCTTTCTCGGCAACAAAGATTAACCGCTACCTTCAAGATGGCGATAAGTTTGAACTTGGCCGTTTTACACTGGAAGTGCTTCACCTGCCCGGCCATACGCCTGGTCACTGCGGATTTCTGATTAAAGAGTATGATCTTGTATATTCAGCGGATATTGACTTGACTAAATTTGGTCCCTGGTATGGTAACCCTTCTTCAGATCTTGAAAAGTTTCGCCAGTCGATTAGGCGGCTGCGACGGCTTGAGCCCATGGTGCTGCTTACCGGGCATAGCGGGCCAATCTTTAAGAATATCGGGCAGAAACTGGCTGATTATGAATCTGTACTGGATCAGCGTGACGAGGCAATCATGAAAATTATTAAAAATAAGCCGCTATCACTGGAACAACTTACAGACTACAAGGTCATCTACCGCCGTCACTTCGGCCAGGATGTGCTGCGATATTTTGAGCAGATCATGGTTCATAAACACCTGGTAAGCCTGGTAAACAAAAAACTGATCGTTTGTACGGCACCAGGTTTATATGAAGCGCTTTAGTTACATACCCTCCTCTGCAGAGCTGACGCATCAAAATAAATAGCCCTACCGGTCGGGGTTTACGGAAGAA
>CAYGHB010000046.1:0-9613 GCA_964349375.1 uncultured Syntrophomonadaceae bacterium
AGCGCACAAACCCCCGCTGATCATAGATCCTTTAAATCATGCGTCAGCTCTGGCTTACTTTATGGCGACAGTTCCATCGTTTTCCTTTCGGCTTGCGCTACACTTCAGGGCGCTCTAACCGCCCCCATGGCTTAGAGCATGCTAAATAGTAGCACAGTAGTTAAACTTATTAATAAATTCCGCGCGCAGCAGCGTTACCCTTCACTGTGATAAGCTTTTAAACATTACTCAGACTGCCCTGATGCTGGCAACGAGCTGGGAAACGTATGCGAGGCGGGTTTTTTCATTACTGATATTAATACCTGCCGCTTCATCGCTGCTTGATGTAATCAGAATCGGGTAAACCACCCCTGAAATCAGCTGCAGCACCTTGAAAGCGACTATGTTATCGTCGTCAATGCCGGACAGTTCTTTAACCAGCGGGGCGAGATCTCTGTCCATCAGGTTTAAATACTGGTTGATACCAGTCTGCTCTTTTTCTATAATTCTGGTGCCGATTAAATAGATAATACCGGGATAGTCAATTAAATGTTTGATCAGGTTGTTGGCCCAGTTAATCAACCTGGTGGCTGCGTTTGCCTCAGGATCACCCAGGTGGGTGTAGATATGACCTATGTTTTCCATCAGCAGCATTTCCACTTCGCTGAGCAGGTTTTCTTTTGACCGGAAGTAGTAATTGATCGAAGCGATATTAACATCGGCCCGTGCGGCAACCTCTCTGATGGTCAGATTCAGGTTTCTTTCTTTGCCGATTATCTCTGCCGCGGTCTCTAAAATACGCGTACGGGTGTCGTTCTTATCGTTAGACAACTGGCGACCTCCTTTACTCAAATAAATTGATTACTCTTGCCCAGAGCAGCGCCGCCCAGTTTGCAGTTTCAAGCTCATCGCTTTGCAGGTTATCTGATCCGGCGGAAGATTGATCGACTGTAATCGCTGCGGTTTGAATGATGAACTGCACTTCGCTGCTGCGATTGTGATCATTGTCGGCGTATGAGCGGTAGTCGTCAGCAAGCTTCTGCATCAGCTCTATTTTTGCCTTGCCATGTCTTGATTCGTTGATGCCCTCTATTAAACCTTCTTCCATTGCTAAAATACCGTTAATGTGCAGTTCATTGAGACCGTCGCGCAGTTGAGTCTGACCGGAAACCATCTGGTCAAGAGCTTCCGGCAGTTTAGAGAGTTCGCCAAGCATTGCTTCTGCTTCACTGAGAAAGCTATCAATCTGGGCGAAGTATTCTTCAAGCCGCCCCAGTTCGCCAAAGAGAGCTGTCAGTTGATCAAGCATTGCAGATGGGTCGTTATCAGTCAGCAAGCCGAGCTCCTGAATAGTGAGCATGCCCGGTAAATGGCTGTTCTGCCACTGTTGGTCAAGTGAGCCAACCGTTGTGGATAAAAGGTTCAGCTCGTCTGCTATGTAGTTACTTTGAGATAACGCGCTGCTGATCTCTTTTTCCCGTTCCAGCAGCAAAAGGCCTAAAGCGTAGGGCTCTGAACCCGGCTCACTGTTTGCCATCAACCTGCCTGCTTCGGCCCTTATTATTGACCCGCTGCTTTCGAGGTTAGCCAGGCGACTGTTCAGTTTTCCGATCTGCCCGGTCAGTCCGCCGGCGCTGCCGCTGATCGCCGCAATCTCGTTGCTGATTAGCTTAGGGTCAGGCAGATCGTTCAAAGCTTTTAGCAGTTCCTCTATGCTGTTAAGCGACTGAGCAAACTGATCCGGGTTTACCTGGTCGAACAGCGACTTGTAGTTTTTGATCTGCCCGCCATAAGTTGTGATTAGCGCGGTGATCATTTCGCTGTTTTCGGCCATTTTAGCGCTTTCTGCCTGGAAGCGGGTCAGGCCCTGCAGCAGCTGGTCAGCTCCGTCCGAGAGTTCTCTAATGCCTCCGCCTAAGAGGGATACACCTTCAAGCATCTGTAAAAGCTCATCTTCAATATCGATCACCGGTAGCGGGGGCATCTGGGGGCTGACCACAAAAGTGATTTTATCAAGTTCAATATCGCTGCCGTCCATGCTGATGGTAATGGAGCTTTCCGGATAGGGAAAACTCATAAAATTTACAGCGGCGCTTTGACCGGTAATCACCGTGTTTCCATCCTGCACCTCGATATTTGAATAGCGATTCAGGTCGACCGAGAATGTGCCCTGGACCAGCAGAGGCACGTAGTTGGTCTCAATTGCTGTGGCCGGGTTATCCGCGTGATTGTAATAGCTGACCGGTTCTTCATAGTTAAGGTTATTATAAAAGGTAATGATTATTTTTAGAGATCCGCTTTTGCCGGCCAGATCTGCAGCGCTACTTGGCTGATCGTCAAGGTAGTAGCTAATGCTTACCGTTAGCGGCAAATCTTTGGCAATGAGCCCTTCATAGTAAAGATCTGCTTCGCTTAGCAGGCTGCTTTCCCAGAGCAGGCGGTTATCTTCTACCTGCGGTGCGGCATCGGCAACCATATTGTCAATTTGCAGGTATTGTCCATAATCAACGATTAAAGCTGCATCACTATCCTGTTTGCCGTAAATGCGGTTGACAATGCGCTGGCTTAGAAGAGTGCCGTCGCTGCTCAGCAGAACATAAACAGTTTCGTTTTTTACGGCCAGTGTTTCACCTGTTGCCAGGTATGCTTGTGGTTCGCCGGCTGCGACTGACGCGAACCGGTAGCTGCTGTTGTCCTGCGCAGTATCGGGTGCGGCTGCCAGGTAATATGCGCCTGCGCTGATCGATAGCAGGGCGACCAGCAGGGTTATTATAGTTAAGGTAAACCTATTATGCAGCATCTTGTGAACCTCCTGTTGCTTTCGTTCGGTTTTCTGTCATTTTTTATTCAGTCCCGGCCATTTCAGAGTGGTTAGGCCAATCAGCTTGTCGCTGATCAGCAGTAAGGCCGGAAGCAGGGTAAATATTACGATCATACTGACCAGGGCGCCCCTGCCGATAAGCAGGGTCATTTCCCTGGTGGTCTTGATGCCGGCAACCACTGAAATACTGAAAGTGGCGGCAAAAAGAATCAGGGCGCTGGTTAAGATTGAACGGCCTGTATCTTCGATGGTCTGCTTGATTGCGTCTACCCGCTGCCTGATTACGGCAAGGTTTTCTTTATAGCGCATAGTAAATAGAATTGCGTAATCCACTGTCGCCCCAAGTTGGATAGCGCCGATAATAATCGGGGTCAGTGAAGAAACAGGCTGATCCTGGAAGTATAAAAAACTTATATTAATCCAAATTGCCAGCTGCACAGCGAAAACCATCAACAGGGGCAGTGACAGTGATTTTAAACTGATCGCAATGATCAGGGCAATTGCTGCGACAGAAACATAGGCCACATTGCGGGCTTCAACACGGGAAAGCAGGGCCATATCGCGGGTCATAGCCGATGGTCCGGCTACATAGTATTCCGTATGATGATTAGCTGTCGTTTCACGGATTGCGTCTATGGCAGCAAAAGCGGCAGTTTCGTCATCGGCTGTTGCCAGGAATACCATCATGTTGCGGTAGTCGCCGCCTTTGAACCCGTCAATTACTGCGCTTGGGATAATACTTTCCGGGATAGCCAGGTCAACCTGTTCCGAGAGCGCTATGATCGAATCGACCCCTTCGATCGTTTTCAGTTCTTCGACCAGCAGGTGTTCCTGCTGCCTGCCCTGGTCAGGTGTAATCACGTAGGCTACATCTACCGCGCCATATTCACTCATGATTGCCTCTGTAGCGGCTGCAGCTTTTGAATCACGGGGCAGGTAGTTTATGTTTGAATAGTAGTATTCAACCTTCTTCTGCCCCATATAAGCAGGAACAGCAGCGATAAGAAAGATAATCAAAAACGCCCACCGGTACTTGACCAGCCACCGGGCAATCGGTTTAAAGGAAGGGAGCATGACCCGGTGCTTAAAACGGCTGCTGAAGGGGTAACATAACAGAATTAACCCCGGCAGAAATGTTAAGGTTACCAGCAGGCTGACCAGGATGCCTTTACCCAAAACCAGGCCCATGTCGCTGCCAATACCGTTTTTCATGACCATCAGGGCGGCAAAACCGCCGATAGTGGTCAGGGCGCTCGAGGAAACGGTCGATGCCGTCTTATTGATAGTGGCAGCCATGGCCTCATCGATGCTCGCATGTTCGCCCTTCTCTTCTTCGAAGCGGTGCATCAGAAAGATTGCGTAGTCGAGTGAAATGCCAAGCTGCATCACGGCAGCGATTGAAGCGGTAACAAAAGAGATTTGACCCTGGAATATGTTTGAGCCCATATTGATGACAATGGCGAGACCGACCGCAAGAAGGAAAAGAATGGGATCGAGATACAAAGTGCACGACATGGTCAGGACCAGTAATATCATGGCTACTGCGATAGCGGAATAAAGGATGATCTCTTCATCAACCGCTGATTGCATGTCAACTAAAACTGCCGGCTCGCCGCCAAAATAATAATTGGGGTCATCACCAATAGCTGCCCGGATAGCAGTTACAGCTTCGTTTGTTTTAGTACTGCGGGCATTTTCGGTGAACTGAATTTGCAGCAGGGTGGTATCACCGCTGGTGAACCGTTCCCTGACCATAAGATCCGTAAATTCAGCGGGCACAAATATATCAATATAATCACCGAGCCAAACGATGCTATCTATTCCGTCGATTGCTTCAAGGGTGGTGATTAGATTATTTATTTCATAGTTTTTCTTCTCAAGCGCCATCAGCAGGCCAAGTCCGGAGAGAGCGAACTCATCTTCTAAGATCTCTTCTCACTGTTTTGAATTGAGATGACCGGGCATATAGGAAAGCATGTCATAATTGACATCAGCCGCCAGGTAGCCAATAATCGATGGCACCAGCAGTAATAGATAGAAGGCAATTATGGCCATTCTGTACCTGACCACAAGGCGGCCGAAATTAAACATAAAAGTATTCTCCGAAACAAGAATTAAACAAACATTTTAAATTTACACTTTAATCATCTGATTAAAACGCTTG
The DNA here is from genome assembly GCA_964349375.1 of uncultured Syntrophomonadaceae bacterium. Classification (GTDB taxonomy): domain Bacteria; phylum Bacillota; class Dethiobacteria; order DTU022; family DTU022; genus UBA993. The sequence continues at coordinate 4,965 of CAYGHB010000046.1, forward strand.
TTTAAAGCTTAACCCTCTGATGGCATTTTGCCAATAGCAATAAAGCCAAAACGCGCTTACTTTTGATACCTTCGGATTACGTTTTCCTATTCCGATTTGCGTTTAAGGGAACCCAAATATACTTGATAATGTCTTTGCCTATAGAGAAAGACTTAAAGGGGGAAACTGATATGTTCAAGAAGAAAGATTTGCTCTACATTGCCATTGCAGCAATGCTATTATGCGCCATTCTGATTGGGGGTGGTTGTAGTTTGTTCGGTGCTGAGGGATTAGCCGCACCGGTAGAAGAACTTGATGAACGGCTGGTCGATGCCAATAACGGTTTCGGCTTCAACCAGTTCCGTGAACTCGTCGGGTCAGAACCCGAAAAGAATATTTTCATCTCGCCGGCAAGCGTTATCACCGCCCTGGCCATGACCTATAACGGGGCTGACGGCGAAACCAAAACAGCGATGGAAGAGGTTATGCTGCTGCAAGGGATGAGCATGGATGAGATAAATGCTGCCTTTGCCGATCTGCTGACCATCCTGCAGAACCCCGACCCGAAGGTTGAGCTGTCGGTAGCCAATTCGCTCTGGGCAAGAGAAGGCGCTGCTTTTAACGAAGATTTTCTAAAACGCAATAAAGATTATTTTGGCGCCGATGTTGCGGAGCTGAATTTTGACGATACCGGGGCGGCCAATACAATCAATGCCTGGGTTAAAGAAAAGACCAGGAACAAGATTGACAGCATTATTGACCCGCCAATCAACCCGGAGACGGTCTTGTTTTTAATCAATGCCATCTACTTTAAGGGCGAATGGTCGGACCCCTTTGACCCTGATATGACCCGGGATCTTGCCTTTAACCTGCCTGACGGCTCGCAGAAGGACCTGCCGGTGATGTTAAAAAACGAAGATTTTCGTTATTTTGAAACTGAGGATTTCCAGGCAGTGAGCCTGCCTTACGGCAAAAATGAGCGGGTGAGCATGTATGTTTTTCTGCCTGCTGTTAATTCCAGCCTGGAAGAACTTTACGAAGAAATGAATGTAGTCAACTGGAAAAAGTGGATCGCTTCTTTTGGCAATATGGAAGGGGAAGTCGGCCTGCCTCGCTTCAAGTTTGAATATGAAACTTCTTTGAATGACACCCTCAAAAATCTCGGCATGGCCATTGCTTTCGACGACAGCGCTGCCGATTTCAGCGGTATGCGCCCAGTGCCGCCTCGCCTGGTAATCAGCGAAGTTAAGCATAAAACATTTGTCGAGGTAAACGAAGAAGGCACCGAAGCTGCCGCTGTTACCTCGGTAGAGGTAGGCATGACGGCGATGCCCGAAACCTTCTCCATGATTATTGACCGACCATTTTTCTTCGCTATTGCCGATGATCTGACCGGAACGATTCTCTTCATGGGTTCAGTGACAAACCCTTAAAGTGAAAACAGAGCTGAAGAACTTATTACTTAGCGGGCAGGGATTGTTTCCTGCCCGTTAAAATATGGCCTTAAAACCTGGGGAATCAAAACGCTGCCGTCTTCCTGCTGGTAGTTCTCAAGGATTGCCGCTACTGTGCGGCCAACGGCCACGCCTGAGCCGTTTAAAGTATGAACAAACTGAGTCTTTTTACCCTGCTCCGGACGATAACGGATCGATGCCCGGCGGGCCTGAAAATCGGTGAAATTGCTGCAGGAAGAAATTTCACGGTAGGTGTTGTAGGCCGGCAACCAGACTTCGAGGTCATATTTTTTGGCCGGGGCAAAACCGAGGTCACCGCTGCACATCAGCATAACGCGGTAGGGTAGCCCGAGCAGTTGTAAAACTTTTTCGGCATCGCTGGTCAGCTTTTCCAGCTCATCGAAAGAGGTTTCCGGCTGAACAAACTTGACCAGCTCAACCTTGTTGAACTGGTGCTGGCGGATCAGGCCGCGAGTATCGCGGCCGTGGGCGCCGGCCTCGGCACGGAAACAGGCGCTGTAGGCAGCATAATAAAGGGGGAGCTGTTCTGCTTCCAGAATCTCGTCGCGATGCAGGTTGGTTACCGGCACCTCAGCTGTCGGGATCAGGTAATAGTCGGTTCCTTCCACCCGGAAAGCATCTTCAGCAAACTTTGGCAGTTGCCCGGTTCCAGTCATGCTGGCGGCATTAACCAGAAAAGGCGGAAAGACTTCGCGGTAGCCGTGCTCGGTAGTATGCAGGTCAAGCATAAAGGAGATCAGCGCCCGTTCAAGCCTGGCTCCATCTCCGTAATAGAGGGCAAAACGGCTGCCGGTAATTTTTCCGGCGCGGGGAAAGTCAATAATGCCTAAGTTGGTTCCGACATCCCAATGGGCCAGCGGTTCAAAACTGAACTGCGGTTGATTTCCCCAGCGGCGCACCTCGACATTATCATCTTCGTCTTTACCGCGCGGCACTGCATCGTCGGGGATGTTTGGTAAGCTCAAGAGTAGCTGTTCCATCTCGTCGTCGATCTGGCGCAGTTTTTCATCTAGTCCTTTTATCCGGGACGAAACATCGCGCATTTCGTCTTTTTTTTGCTGCATGGCAGCGCTGTCCGCACCCGCTTTTCCGATTTCCTTGGATACACGGTTGCGGGTTTGCTTCAGCTCTTCGACTTCTTTCAGCAGGTCGCGCCTGACTGCATCGCGGCTTAAGATGCCATCCAGATCTCCAGCTTCACCTTTATCGATCATGGCCTGCCGGACTGCATCCGGGTTTTCGCGGACAAATTTGAGGTCTAACAACAAAACTCCCCCTCACCCTGACCCTCTCCTACCAGGGGAGAGGGAACTGTCTCTTTTACTTTGCCCTCTCCCGTCAGGGGAGAGGGAATTGTCTCTTTTGCTTTGCCCTCTCCCGCCAAGAGATAGGGAATTGTTTCTTTATTGAATTACATCTCCTCCGGCGCTTCAATACCAAGGAGGGTCAGGCCGTTGGCAATAACCTGCCTGGTTGCCCCGATTAAAAGTCGCCTACCCTGCTGTAGTTCGCCTGCGCTGCTCAAAACTGGGCAGTTATGGTAAAAACGGTTAAACTCCCGGGCTACATCAACCAGATAGCGTGCTAAAATTGAAGGACGGTAAACTTCAGCAGCAGCGATAATCTTTTCCGGTAATATTGCCAGTGTCTTGATCAGGGTTACTTCTTCCTCTTTGACTAGCAGGGATGCTGCCTGATCGTTCCACTGCCCATCATCAGGGCCGGCTTTTCTGAGGATACTGCAAATACGGGCGTGGGCATACTGGATATAGGCGGCCGTTTCCCCGGAAAAATCGAGAACCTTTTCCCAGTCAAACTCGATATTTTTTATTCGATCATTGCTTAAGTCGCCAAAACGCACCGCGCCCAAGCCGACCACTTCGGCAGCTCTCTCTTTATCAGCCAGATCGGGATTCTTCTCTTCAATTATTTCCCGGGCCATATCGATGGAGCGCTTTAAAACCTCTTCGAGCAGTATAATCTTACCGGCACGGGTCGACATCCGTCCCTCTTTAAAACGGATCAGGCCAAAAGGTACATGGATGCAATCTTTAGCCCATTCGAAGCCCAGCAGCTCCAATATTTTAAAGAGTTGCTGAAAATGCAGGGTCTGTTCGGCTCCTACCACATAGAGCGAGAGAGCAAAATCAAAGGTTTTCTTTCTGTAGATCGCCGCAGCCAGATCTCGGGTAATATATAGAGTTGCTCCGTCTTTTTTACGCAGCATCACAGGTGGCAGGCCGTAGGGTTCGAGATCGACGATCAACGCGCCTTCACTCTCTTTGGCGATGCCTTTTTTCTGAACCAGTTCAATAACATCATCTAACATTTTATTATAGTGGCTTTCGCCGTGATAATGCTCAAACTCAATCCCCAGAAGATCGTAAATCAGGGCATAATTCTCTAAGCTCAATTGACGGAAACGGCTCCAATAATCGACTGCTTCGACGTCATCTTCCTCCAGTTTTTTAAACCAGGACCGTGCTTCATCTTCGAGCGCCGGATCCTTGTCCGCGAGCTGATGAAATTTAACATAGAGCCGGTATAGATAATCCACCGGATCTGCCTTAAGTTGATCTTCCTCGCCCCAGCGTTTATAGGCAACGATCAGCTTGCCGAACTGGGTTCCCCAATCACCTAAGTGGTTGATGCCGATACTGTTGTAGCCAAGGGCCTTATAAATCAAGTACAAGGCATGGCCGATAACTGTTGAGCGGATATGCCCGACACCGAAAGGTTTGGCTATATTTGGCGATGAGTAGTCGATTGGCACATTGCGCCCTTTGCCGATGTCACAGTGTCCGTATTTTTCTTCTTCCTGCCAAATCTGGCGCAGCACTTCGCGCCCGTACGCTTCGGGGGCGATAAAAAAGTTAAGGTAGGGGCCGCCCGCTGCCACCTTATTGAAGTAAAGACCTTTTTCACCGGCCAAATTGGCAGCCAATTCACCGGCGACCTGAGCAGGCGCTTTTTTATAGGTTTTCGCTAAAGTAAAACAGGGGAAAGCCAGATCGCCAAAACTGGAATCCGGGGGGACCTCCAGCAGATCTTCGATCACTGCCGGTTCAAGTGATAGATGAGAGGAAAGGAGGAGGCCAACTTCTTCCTTAAGCTTCTGCATATATTTCTCCTTGGCTCGTTTTCACTTATTTTAGCTTAAAGAATGGCGGTTGACAATTATAAAAGGTGAAAGCA
>CAYGHB010000047.1:0-9556 GCA_964349375.1 uncultured Syntrophomonadaceae bacterium
CGGGAAGATCTTCAAATGCAGTACCCGGGGCAACCCCGCCATCACTGTCTCCTTCAGCTGGATCATAAACATAACCACAGACCTGGCATTCCCATTTATCCATTCACAGCTCCTCCTTTCAAGGTTTAAAATAACTTGTACCTGATGGTTTTATAACCTTTTTACATTATAGAAGATTATAACACAGGATCCCGCTGTGGCGGAACAGGGAGTTACTGAAAATAATTATGAAAAAGCCGGCATTCAAACTGTTAAACCCGGCAGGTAAATCGAAATAACTGCTGAATAAATGATAACGGACGAAGCAACGATCACTGTCTTAAACGCAGCACTAGAAGGAGGCCGCTTGATGCTGGCAAAAGTCTATTCCTGTGCCATTCTCGGTATTAAAGGGATTCCCTTAGAAATTGAAGTTGATATTGCAGATGGATTGCCGGCTTTTGATTTGATTGGCCTGCCGGACGCATCTGTGCGTGAAGCAAAAGAGCGGGTCAGGGCAGCTGTGCGCAATAGCGGTTACGATTTGCCCTATTCCCGGATCACCGTTAACCTGGCCCCGGCCGACCTGAAAAAAGAAGGATCCGCCTTTGATCTGGCGATCGCGATCGGTTTGCTGGCCGCAACCAACCAGATTCCCAAAACAGAGAGCCTTGAGAATTCCGTCTTCGTTGGTGAACTATCACTGGACGGTAGCTTGAGATCAGTTAACGGCACCCTGGCCATGGCCCTATCCCTGGAAGAGGAAGAAAACTACCGACACAAGAGTCTTTTCCTGCCTGCGGTAAACAGCGATGAAGCAGCACTGGTAAAAGAGATCGAAATAAAAGCAGTAAGATCCTTAGATCATGTGGTTAACCATCTGCGTGGAACGGGCACTATTCCTTCCGTCAAGCGGACAAATCTTGAGGCTGCAATAACCGAAGACACTGAAGCTGATTTTTGCGAAGTAAGAGGCCAGGAAGCAGCGAAACGTGCTTTGGAGATCGCAGCAGCTGGTTCGCACAACCTATTGCTCTACGGTCCGCCGGGCAGCGGCAAAACAATGCTGGCCAGAAGGCTGCCTTCGATCTTGCCGGCGCCCACCCTGGACGAAATTCTTGAAATCACGCGCATCCACAGCGTTGCCGGACAGCTGGATAAAAACAAACCTTTGCTTGCCCAACGTCCTTTTCGCAGTCCACATCACAGCGCTTCCACAGCCGGGATCATAGGCGGCGGTAAAAACCCGCGCCCCGGTGAAGTGAGCCTTGCCCACCAGGGAGTCCTCTTTTTCGACGAACTGCCTGAATATAACCGCGAGGTGCTTGAAGCGTTGCGCCAACCGTTGGAAGACCGGATCGTGACCGTTACCAGGGTGGCAGCTACTGTTACTTATCCGGCTGATTTCATGTTTGTCGGTTCAATGAACCCCTGCCCATGCGGCAACTACGGCAACCCGCAGCAGGAATGCCGCTGCAGCCCGACCCAGATTTTCCGCTACCGGCAGAAACTTTCAGGTCCCTTAATCGACAGGATTGATATCCAGGTTGAAGTTCCGGCGATCAAACTGGAAGAGCTGCAGCAGAAAGAGAGCGGGGAATCTTCGGCAGCCATGCGCAGCCGGGTGGAAAAGGCGCGGGCCATTCAGCGAGAACGCTATAAAAAAATCCGGATTACCGCTAATGCTCAACTGCGCTCAAGATACTTTGAGAAGTATTGCCCCTTATGCCTGGAAGCCCGCAGGCTGTTGAACCAATCTTTTCAAAACCTGAAACTTTCGATGCGGGCCCACGATCGGATTATCAAAGTGGCTCGCACCATAGCTGATCTGGCAGACTCAGAGAGAATCGAAACTGTTCATATTGCCGAAGCTGTTCAATACAGGAGCCTTGATCGTCAACTTTAATCATTAAAATTAGTTCTTTATCTCCCTGCGACCAGAGCCAGGCCTTTTTCAAGCGCTTCTGCTGCCGTATCGGCATGTAACGGCACAAGGCTTAAGCCGGAAGGGGGATTAAGCTGCCAGCTGTTTAAAACAATGACCGGTTTCCCCATTTTAAGGGCGAGGGCAATTTCTGAGAGTGTGCCATATTCACCGCCAACTGCAATCATTAAGTCTGCCGTGCGGGCGATCACCGCGTTGCGCGCTTCTCCAAGACCGGTCGCCACTGCATAAGATAAAAAGCGGTTACCCTGAGCACTTTTTTCTCCGGGCAAAATTCCAATGGAAGCCCCTCCAGTCTCAGCGGCACCTTTTGCCGCTGCCTCCATTACACCACTGCCGCCGCCGCAGATTAGAACTGCGTGATGGCGGGCAATTCCTGCTCCAACATCATAAGCAATTCTGTAATCTTCTTCACTGCACTGAGCACCACCGACAACGGCAATGTAGATCATCGCTTACCAGGCTCCTAACCGTTAAGAATACCCTTGATGTGATTAATATTTTTTACCTGATGGGTTTCCCGATCAACCATTACCGCTACCAGATCGATCCGGCAGGGTGCAGCAGAAAGATGTTTGGTCTGCAGGTAGCTAAGCGCCAACCGTCTAAGACGTCTGGCCTTGTCAGTTGTTATAGATTCTTCAGGGCTGCCGTACGTAAAGCTGGTGCGGGACCTGACCTCAACCATAACGGTTATCCGTTGATCTCGGGCAACGATGTCGATTTCACCCAGAGGGCAGCGGTAGTTGTTTTCGATGATTTCGTAACCCTGCTGCTGCAAAAACCGGCAGGCTGCTTCTTCACCTATTTTGCCGATTGTTTGGCGTTCCAGTGTCACCTGCTCCAGCTCCGTTTTCCTAAAATTCTTCTTTAAGCTTAAAGCTTCGGCGATGTTCGGGCGTCAGACCATACTTAATCATCGCCTGCCGGTGTTCAACGGTTCCGTAACCCATATTGCGGTTAAAAGCATAACCGGGATAGAGTTCATGGAGCCGCTGCATAATCCTGTCCCTGGCAACTTTTGCCAGAACAGAGGCAGCGGCTATCGTCAGCGAGCGGGCATCGCCGCCGATGATCGCTTTTTGATCGCAGCGGCAACCAGGCAGGGGGAAACCGTCCACTAAAATATAATCAGGTTCAAGGTTCATTTTACCCAGAGCTCTGTGCATTGCCAGCAGCGAGGCTTGGTGTATATTAAGCTGATCTATTTCGACGCTTGATGCACTGCCGATACCGTAGGCTTCTGATCTGAAAATAATTTCTTCAAAAAGATTCTCACGCCTCTTGGCCGAAAGCTGCTTTGAATCGTTTAAGTATTTGATCACCGTTCCGGGCTTAAAAACAACGGCCGCCGCGACTACCGGCCCGGCCAGCGGGCCACGGCCCGCCTCATCTAACCCGGCTATCCTGGAGAGCCCCTGATCCCAGAGCAATTTTTCTTCAGCAAGCATTCTTTCCAGGCGTTTAAACTCATCTTCTCCGGCTTGCTTACGCCGTTGAAAACGCTTTAACAATTCCTGCGCACCCCGCCTCGAATCGCCGGCCAGGGCCTCAATCTCTTCCGCGGTAAGCTCAGTTTTTTGCTCCAGGTAAGCCGCCACTTCACTGATCTTCAAAGCATTAAATTTCAGTTCTCAATTCCCCTTTATAACTTTTTGTTATTCTGACGGAGCCACTTCAAGGGTAACCCGGCCGAGCAGGCCGGCCTGAAAATCACGCAACAGGAGCGAAGCTGTCCGGTTATCATCGATTTTTCCTTCAGTCTGCAAACAGCCCTGGGTGCGGGCAATCTGCTCGAACATCGCTTCCGGCGAAGCAACAGTTGTGAGCTGGTAACGGCTGGTTAGAAGCCCTGCTATTTTATGCTCGAGGTAAAAGTCAATCAATTTGAGGGCGATCGCCTGCAGATCAATACGGCTTGGTGGAATGGCCCCGACAACGGCCAGTGACCAGGAGCTGCTTTCATTTATTTTCGGCCAAAGAACCCCGGGAGTATCGAGCAACTCAAGGCCGGGATTAATCCTGATCCACTGTTTCCCCCTGGTAATACCGGGTTGGTTACCTGTCCTGGTAACCGCTTTGCTGACAAAAAAATTGATCATCGTCGATTTGCCAACATTTGGTATACCAACAATGATCATGCGCAAAGGTCTTTTAATCCGAGTGGGACGCAGGTTATGCTCCTGCTTTTTAAGATAAATAAGCAGCTGGTTCAGGTAATTTTTCTGGTGCACGCTAAAAGGCATTGCTGCAATGCCCTTTGCCTTATAGTAGCTGAGCCAGCTTTTTGTAATTTGTTGGTCGGCCCTGTCTGCCTTGTGCAACAGAACGAGGCGCTTCTTGCCCTCAAGCAGGCTGTTAAAAACAGGATTATGGCTGCTGACAGGAATTCGGGCGTCAAGGAGTTCAATCGCCAGATCCACAACTTTAAGATCCTGGCGCAGGTGGTTCATTGCCCTGGCCATGTTACCAGGGTACCACAGGCCCTCTTTCAAGGTCTAATCCACCTCTTTGTTGATAACCCGGGCATCCCAGAGCGGCCAGAATATGAAAAAAGCACGCCCTTTAAGATCCTCGCGGGATACAAAGCCGACCCGCGGATCCCGGCTATCCATACTGTTCTGACGATAATCGCCCATCAGGAACAGATAACCGGGCGGCACTTCAACGGGTCCGAAATCTTGCATTTCTAAATTTACAGGCAGGTACGGCTCAGCGTAAAGCTGGCCGTTGATGTAAAGTTGACTGCTCCTGATTTCTATCCGACTGCCGGGCACCCCGATCACCCGCTTGATAAAATCACGACCGGGCTCGAATTCAAAGACAACAATATCCCCGATTTGCGGTTCGTCAAAACGGTAAATAACCTTGTTGACCATCAGGCGTTCCGCCTCGTGCAGGGTCGGATACATGGAACGCCCTTCGACCACAAAGACTTCAAATAAAAACAGACGAATCAGCAGGGCCAGGACAATCGCTATCAGGATTGACCTTAACCAATCCCATAGTTCTCGATATTTGCTCAATTTAAGTTCATCTCCGTTTAATAACGGCGCTCTTTAATCCGGGCAGCCTTACCGGTCCGCTCTCTCAAATAATATAGCTTGGCCCTCCTGACCCGGCCGCGCTTGACCACTTCAATTTTATTGATCGAGGGAGAGTGAACAGGAAATGTCCGCTCCACGCCGATCCCGAAAGTTACCCTGCGAACAGTAAAGGTTTCCCTTGCGCCACTGCCCTGGCGGCCGATGACCACCCCTTCATAAACCTGGACTCTTTCACGGGCCCCTTCGACAACTTTAACGTGAACTTTAACAGTATCCCCCGGGCCAAAATGCGGCAAACCTTCTTTCAGGTTCCGCTTTTCTACTTCCTTTATTAAATCCATTTGCTTTTACCTCCTTCAATCACTGCGTAATTATAACATATTCATTTTATATGAGCTCAGTCGTTTTGCTCTTTAAGTGACTCCAAAAACTCCCGCTCTGTCGGTTCCAGGTTTGCTTTTTCCAAAAGGTCCGGCCGGCGTTCATTAGTCCTGATTAAAGACTGCTTCCGGCGCCAGGTTTTGATTTCACCGTGATTACCTGAGGTTAAAACCGGCGGAACCGCCATATCCCTGAACAGCGGGGGGCGGGTATAATGCGGATGCTCCAAAAGCGGTTCGGTAAAAGATTCATTTTCCGAAGCCTCTTCCGTCAGGACACCAGGCAGCAGGCGAACTATCGCATCAACTAAAACTGCAGCAGCAAGCTCACCGCCGGTCAAAATGAAATCCCCAATCGAGATTTCATCATCAACCAGGGCCAGGCGAACTCGTTCATCGATACCCTCATAACGTCCGCAAATCAGGATCAGGTGTTCCATGGCAGCCAGCTTTTTGGCCAACTGCTGATCGAATTTCCGCCCCTGCGGGGTCATCAGAATCACATGCGGAGAAGCTGCCCGCGATTTTTCTTTCAAACTCTCAACTGCTGAAAATAGAGGTTCGGGCTTTAAGATCATCCCGCATCCCCCACCGTAGGGGGTGTCGTCAACCTGACGGTGGCGGTCAACAGTATAGTCCCGTAGATCAATCAAGTTGATCTCTACCAGGCTCTTCTCCACAGCTCTTTTAATCATGCTTTCCCTGAAAGGGCCATCGAGAATACCGGGAAATATTGTTATTAAATCGATAACCATAACCCAATTGCTCCCTTAGAGATCAAGCAGGCCTTCCGGCAGTTCAACAATAATTTTTCCTGCCTTCAGATCAATCTTTTTAATCAGCTTTTTAACGGCAGGAATCATGAATTGCTTTTCCACTTCGCCCTCTTTTTGAACGATCAGCAGATCATGCCCTCCGGTTATATGGAGATCAACCACCTTGCCAATCAACCGGTCCAGGGGATCGCAAACTTTGAGCCCAACCAGCTGATCGTGATAGTAGCTGCCCTTCGGCAGAGCAACCCTTTGTTCCAGGGGTATAGTCAAAAGGCTATCCCGCAGGGTTACCGCCTGCTCCCGGCTATCAATACCTTTAAACTTAACCAGCCAGAAACGTCCATAAACTGATGCCGTTTCAATCTGCAGTTCATTTTGTCCCAGGCTATTTTGCAAAACCACCCGATCCAGAAGGTTAATCCGTTCCGGAAAATCGGTGTATGGAAAAACTTTCACCAGTCCGCCGACACCGTGTGGTGACAAAACCATGCCTATTACAGCGCTCTTTTCCTCACTCGACAATTTCTACAACTACCCGCTTATTTTCTTTTACCGCCGCGGCGCTGATAACGGTTCTGATCGCTTTGGCGATCCGACCCTGCTTGCCAATCACCTTGCCCATATCCTCAGGGGCTACTTTAAGCTCCAAGGCAATCATTCTTTCGCTATCAACCTGATTGACGCTCACCTGTTCGGGAAAGTCAACCAAAGCCTTGGCTATATGTTCGAGAAGCATTTTCATCAATACCAACCTCCCTGCGGCGCTACTAGTTCAAACCGGCTTTTTCAAGTAACATTTTTACCGTATCTGAAGGTTTTGCTCCTTTTGCTATCCATTGCCGGACCTTCTCGGCATCGACTTCAAAAGTAGTCGGCTTGGTGGTGGGATTGTAATAGCCGATCTCTTCAATAAAACGACCATCCCGCGGGTAACGGGAATCTGCCACCACGATGCGGTAAAATGGTTTCTTTTTTGCCCCCATCCGCTTTAACCTGATTCTTACTGCCATTGTTTCACCTCCGCTTCATTAGTTGATCTCTATGTTAACCTTAAAAGGGAAATCCTTTTTTCATCTTCTTTTTCAACTTTTTAAACTGTCCTTTTTGCTCCAGTGAACCCATCTGTTTAAACATTTTTTGCATCTGTCCAAACTGGTTAAGCAGCCGGTTAACCTCCTGCACAGTTGTACCGCTACCGGTCGCAATTCGCCTCCGGCGGCTGCTGTTGATGATTGAAGGATCGACCTTTTCCTTTTTGGTCATGGAGCCGATTATTGCTTCAATGCGCTTGAAATTCCCTTCATTCAAAGACATCTGGCGCATCTCTTTCGGAATACCGGCTCCTTCAGGAAGCATATTCAAGATATCTTCCAGGGAGCCAATACTGCGCAGTTGCACTAGCTGGTCTTTAAAATCATCGAGGGTAAACTGCTGCTTGAGCAGTTTCTGCTCAAGTTCCCTCGCCTTATTATGATCTACCGCCGCTTCAGCTTTTTCGATCAGCGATAACATATCGCCCATGCCCAAGATGCGTGAGGCCATCCGGTCAGGATAAAATGGCTCCAGCTGCTCTGTTTTTTCGCCTACCCCGATAAATTTAAGCGGGCATCCGGTTACAGCCCTTACCGAAAGAGCCGCCCCGCCACGGGTGTCGCCATCGAGTTTAGTGAGGATGATACCGGTGATCCCTACTGCTTCATTAAAAGCGGAAGCTGCGTTGACCGCATCCTGGCCGGTCATGGCATCGACAACCAGCAATACTTCAGTGGGAGAAGCCGCTTTTTTTACAGCTATCAGCTCATCCATCATCTGCTGATCGATATGCAGCCGGCCCGCCGTATCAAGGATGACCGGATCAAAACCTTCTTTCTCTGCCCGGGCAACTCCTGAGCGACAAATCTGATCCGGTTTATCTTCAGGTTTGCTGTAGAAAGCAGCACCGATCTTCTCGCTCAATATTTCAAGCTGCCGGATCGCCCCCGGCCTATAGATATCCGCCGCAACTAAAAGCGGCTTTTTACCGCTGCGCAGCTGGAGAGCAGCCAGTTTAGCCGCTGTGGTGGTTTTACCGGAACCCTGAAGGCCGGCAAGCATAATCACCTGCGGACCTTTCTTCGCAGCAACCAGACCGCTGGGCGTTTCGCCCATTAATCGGGTCAGCTCTTCATTGACAACTTTTACAACCTGCTGACCGGGTGTAAGGCTCTGCATCACTTCATGGCCGACAGCCCGCTCCCTGATCGCCGCAACAAAATCTTTAACGATCTTAAAGTTAACATCGGCTTCCAGCAAGGCCAGCCTGATCTCGCGCATGGCAGCGTCAACATCTTTTTCGCTGAGCTTGCCTTTTCCCCTCAGTTGCCTTAAAGTATGCTGTAACTTTTCGGCCAGGCCGGAAAACATCGTTTTAATTCACTCCTACTGTTCATTTCCGCTCTTTAAAGCGCAAATGATCTCTTTAAGCCGGTCTTGCCGCTTTTTGTCGAACTTCCCGGCGCTAACTATCTCTTCCGCCTCGGACAGTAAGTCCTGCTGTTCGTTAAAAAGCTGATAGAGCCCCAGTTTGCTTTCAAACTTCTCCAGCGTATCAAGTGAACGGTGGATCAGGTCATGAATCGCCTGCCTGCTGACCATGTATTCGGCGGCTATTTCAGCGAGAGAGTAATTATCGCTGAAATAAAGCAGCAGCGTCTCCTGCTGGCGTTCAGTCAGCAGGGGCGCATAAATGTCAAACAGCAGGTTGATGCGGTTTAATTGGTCAAGCATAGTCGCTCCTGTAAAGGTTAAATACTTAACAGAGGAAGTATAGCAGAAAGAACCAACCAATGCAAATATTATGGTCGTATTTTGTGTCGTTTTTTTCTTTTTATTGCATGTTAGCTCTTTTCAATATATCTTCACGGCTTCTTGCATAAAGTGGCATTTTGTGGTAATATCAGGCAGGAGTTGTTTTGCATTACCATATATTATTAAGGAGGCTTCTTAAAATGGCAAACGGAGAAGCTGTAGGTTATGAAAGAAATGTCGGTGTCGGTTTACGTTTTGTGGCAGTTATTATCGACAGCATTGTTTTGGGGATCATCGGCTATCTGATTGCTGCAGTAACCGGAGGGACCACCGGAGCAGGATTTGAGCTTCAGGGCGCACCCGCATTTGTATTCTTTATTATCGGTTTTATCTACTACTGGCTGCTGGAGGCTTATCTAGGCGGCACCTTGGGCAAACTGGCTTTGGGGATGCGGGTCACCATGGAAGACGGATCTCCGGTTACCCTCACTGCTGCTTTGGTCCGCAACCTGTTGCGCATTATTGATGGTCTTTTCGCTTACCTGCTTGGCGCAATCTTTATCTGGACCTCGCCCGCTAAGCAGCGTCTTGGAGACCGCCTGGCTAAAACCTACGTAGTTAAGAAGTAACCAGGCAAACTTA
>CAYGHB010000048.1:0-9541 GCA_964349375.1 uncultured Syntrophomonadaceae bacterium
AGACACCTCCCTTATATAGTTATAATTATAACTATTATTGCAGGAGAATGCAAGCATGAAATGCTCTTAAAGGCCTATTTTTATAAACTTATCTAGAATCATAGTTATAAAATGAGCGGGAGGTTAGGGTAGTAAAAGATAGCATTGAAATAAGGGAGCATTTATTTCTAACAGCACTGGTCGATCATGATGTGATCGATGGTGCACCGGCTTTCAGGGCGCTAACTAACCTAAAAGAACTGTTTGAAAAAGGTCACGGTCTACCAGATCCTTTGTAGCAGAAACGACACGGCAACCCTTTTCCGGGTGAATCCTCATAACAAACGATTCTTTCTTGATCATAAGTTTCATTTTATGTCGGGCCAGTATAATTCTGACCAAGCGGGCAAACCCCCCTCTTACAAAAGTTTCAATATTTTAAAAGATCTCTTTTTTCATCAGTTCTTCCGGTTTGCCGAAAAAGTAGATCACAAGATTTAAGACAGCTAATACTATGAAACCGGCTAGTCCTGTCATTCCGGTAAGCAGGGGTTTCGAACCTGCAAGCGGCATAATGGAGAGGCCGGCTACGGCATTTAAGGAACCGTGCATGATGGCCGCAGCAATAACATTATTGGCTTTGATGGTCACATAGCTGAACATGGGGGAAAGAAGAATGCACCAAAATGTCATCATGAATACCCCGGCAACTTCAAAGCCCGGATAATTATGGCCCATCAAGATCAAAGGTGCATGCCAGATGCCCCAGATAAGGCCGATAAAGATCGAAGACTTCCAGAATCCGGCGGATGCTGTTTCCTTAAGCATAAAGCCCCGCCAGCCAAGCTCTTCACCAAAGGCAGCCAGAGCATTAATTGTAGGTCCGGCAATAAGACCCTGTAAAAGCATGACCCAGAACATAACAACCGGTGAAAAAGGCATTTCGGACATCATATCTTCAGTAATTGCGTCACTAAAATCAATTAAACCGACCATTTCCGAAGAGTAGCTTACCCCGGGTAAGAGAAGACTGACCCCAATAGTGGCGAAGGTAAGCAAAACCGGCAGGCCCCATGCGACCAGAAGCCATTTGTTTTTGTTCTTATTAACCCCGTAAGTCTTCATGATCGGCTGCTTATAGATAAGCTTTTGGACAATTACTGCGCCGATCAGAGGAAAGTACATGTATACAATGGCAAAAGCCGTGGCAACGAGATTGCCCCATTCCAAGCCTGATAGATAAAAGAGGCCCGCTGCAGTCCAGCTGATCAGGAAAGTAAGGCAGATAAATGTGAGTATTTTCTTTCTGTTCATCTTGATAAGATCTCCTTAATTAAGTATAAGCTGATTTTAGCATAAAGGCTAAGAGCTATTCAAATCTGTAAAAGATAGGGAAGAACCCAATTGAATCATTACATTTTTTAGTAAGTTTCGTCTTTAACTCTTATTAGCTCCTGGTGGAATTTTTCCGGCTCGGCCATGAAAGGAGTGTGGGCTGAGCTGCTGAAAACAGCAAGTTCTTTTCCGGCAGGAGCCTCAAGAGAGGTAAGATACTCTTCAACCAGGTTCAGGGGAGTATTACGATCTTTTGCCCCCGAGAAGAAGTAAACCGGTATATCAATTCGCGGAACTGATTGGAAAAGGTTGAAAGCCTGGGATTCTTCCCACATCGGCCCGCTGCCCCTGGTTGCACCCTGCAGCCAATAGTAATACTCCCTGAAACTGTATTCCGGTGACTGCAGGGCAATCCAGGCAAGGCTTCCGAAGCGCACATCCATATTCCCGCCGTATTTGTCGATCAACCCGGCAAATTCAACATAATCAGCATGATTCAGATAACGGGGTGAACCAAGCCGGTCAAGCTTTTCTAAGTCTTTTTTGTTGGTCCCTTTTTTGATCTCATCCTTCAGCCAAAGATAAGACAACTCCTGCGCGCGATGGGGATCTACCAACTGGCTTCCCCCGATATAAGCGTAATAGTGCTCCGGGTTGGCGGCCGCGACTAGAATGCCGATCTGCGAACCCCAGGAGTGACCCAACAGGTAAATCTTTTCCCGGCCGAAAAGCTCTTTTAAGTGAGATGTCAGTTCTACGGTATCCTGAATATAGCGATCAACGCTCATCGTTGTTTCATCAAAACCGGGCGGGTTTGATTTCCCTGCCCCGCGCTGATCCCAGTGGACGACGATAAAATCATTTTCCAGATTCCCGTTAAAATGGCGGGCTGTAGGCATCTGGACCGCCTCCGGGCCCCCGTGCAGCCATAATAAAACAGGGTTATTTGTACTTTTTCCTCTGATCATGATCCACTGCTCCACTCCACCCAGTTCAAGCTTTTCCAGTATTGCAATGCTGCCGGGGAGGACCTTTCCTGATGAATTTTTGAAGGGCTCGGTTCTTCCCGATCTGACTTCCAGGTAGAGCATGGCCAGGCTCACCAGAACAAAAATGCAAACGGCAACTTTAAAGAATAGCTTCATGCAATATCACTTCCTTAAGCAGATCAAGACCTTATGATTAAATTTTATGTCAACTTAATAGAGCATAAAGGTTGCTATAAGAATGATCAGGCCGATTACCGAAGCGCCGATATCAACCAAGACTACTCCCCGGCCCTGGTCTTTACGCAGCATGGCCGCTACAGTCCTTTGAAACTTTTGATAATCCAGCAGTAAAACCAGGGCTTTAATTGCGGTGAGCGAAAACAGCACTGTAATATAGATTGAATTAGCGATGTCCAGGGTGAAATGCAGATACCAGGTTAAGGCAATCAAAGCCAAACCCAGTAGAGCAATAATTACAATATAAGGCGGGCGCTTCTCGCTATAGAACTTTTCGATAAAACTCTTTTCATCCCAGGGCAGCAAGTGCATATAAAAGGGCTTTAAAAATGCAGCCAGCCCAAAAACGATACCGAGAATTTTAAAGTAATTCATAATCATCCTCCTCTGTTGCAAACTTGATTTTAAACTTTTTACTGGGTTGATATCCTCATGTTAATCCCTTTAATAGAGGAAAATACCGATCAACAGGCAGCCGACGCCTAAGACAAGGGCAAACAAATTGATCAAGGCTAAAGTTTTGCGATCCTTTTCCAGCACCCGCACGACAAAGGCTCTGAACTGCTTATAGTTAAAGAGTACCTGTGACATTTTTATCAGTGTTAAGGTTAACAGCAATGTAATTACTATGGAGTATGGAATACCCGCTGTGAAATGTTTATACCAGGTAAAAACCACAAGGCTGAAACCGAACAACCCTACATACCAGACCCAGCGAGGTTGTTTTTCCGTATAGGCGGTATTTAGCTCAAAAGCATTCCACTGTTTGGGAAAAAACTGAATCGCCGGTCTGGTCAGGATTAAAACCAATCCGAAAACAATGCTGAGTATTTGAAAATAGTTCATTATAGATTCTCCTCGCTGTTATTTTTTGCAAGCCCTTTTTTCAGGAATGCGGATAGTTTGAGTGTCTCCGCTTTTAGAGCCCTGCTGTCATCGACCATGAACGCTTCAAAATCAGGGTAGATATCAATAAAATGCAACAGGTTAAATTTTAAGATACGGTTTACAAAAGCACTGTCGAAATCATCCCTAATTTCTCCCGCCAAAAAAGCTTCGTCAACCATTACTTTTACATAATCTTCAAAAGCTCTGTTTAATTCACCAAACATCTTTTCTTTAAGCGGTCCTTCGGCCATATTTTGCAGGTGAACACTGAGTTGGTGCTCCCGGTAATGCTGCATAGCAAAGTCAACAGAAGCCACCATTTGAAATTCAAGGTTTTCGAAAAAGCTCAATTCTGCAAGCGGCCTGCCTATCCCGGCAAGGGCTTCTTTTAAAAAGATTTCTTTAGTTTCCAAGACCCGGTCGACTAAATATAAATAGAGGTCTTCCTTGTTTGCAAAATAGTGGTACATACTGCCCTTGGATATACCTGCCCTGGCAATGATATTGTTTAGTGATGCCGTTTCGAAGTCTTTTTCGGCAAACTCGTCGAGAGCAGCGTCAATAATCCTGCTCTGCTCTTCTGCTGTTAAATTGAGAAATCCCTGCTTAACCACTCAATTAGCCTCCTTAGACCAGATGGTCTAGACCATCTGGTCTAAGATTAACATCTCTCTGCCAATTTGACAAGAGTTTTTTTAAATATTTTATCGGGAGAGCACAAAGTGATTTTGCTAAAAGATTATTAAGGAGAGCGACGAGGTAAGATATACTTAGTTTTTGTTATAATACTATTTGAATGTTGCTATCCACTGCCCGGAGGGAACAAATTAGTGATAAAAGTTACCAATTTGGATTATGCATACCGTCAATCTCCAAGCAAGGCAATTAAGGGAATTTCTTTTGACATCAGCGATGGTGAAATATTTGGCTTTCTTGGGCCAA
The DNA here is from genome assembly GCA_964349375.1 of uncultured Syntrophomonadaceae bacterium. Lineage (GTDB taxonomy): Bacteria > Bacillota > Dethiobacteria > DTU022 > DTU022 > UBA993. The sequence continues at coordinate 4,371 of CAYGHB010000048.1, forward strand.
GCGGAGCAGGTAAGACTACTACTCAACGAATCATTATCGGTCTTTTGCGTGGCTATGGTGGCAGCGTTGAAATAATGTGCAAAGAGCGTAAACAATGGGGTAAAGATATCTTTGAGATGATCGGGGTGGCCTTTGATTTTCCTAACCTCTACGAAAAACTGACTGCCTATGAAAACTTGGACCTGCTCGGCTCTTATTATAAAAACAAAAGTCTAAACAAGGACGAGCTGCTCGATAGTGTTGGCTTGCTGGCCGACCGCGACAAGCGGGTTGAAAAGTTCTCAAAAGGTATGAAGATGAGGCTTAATTTTATTCGCTCGGTGATGCACGACCCAGCTGTTCTGTTTTTTGATGAACCTACGTCAGGCCTTGATCCAGTTAATGCTAAAATAATCCGCGATATGATCCTTGATTTCAAAAAAAGAGGCAAAACAATTTTTCTCACTACCCATAATATGAGCGAAGCTGATTACCTCTGCGATAGGGTTGCCTTTATCGTTGAAGGCTCTATTCCGGTAATTGACAGCCCCGGGGAACTAAAAATCAAGCACGGCCAAAAAACAGTCAAGATTTCTTATAACAGTAAAGATAAACAGCAAGAAGAGTTTTTCCCCTTGGCCGGGATCGGCCAAAACGGCAGTTTTCTAGAACTCCTCTACCAGGACAACATCAGAACGATCCATACCCAGGAGGCAACCCTGGAGGAGATCTTCATCAAGCTGACCGGGAGGGAACTGCTGTGAGAATTGTAAGCGCTCTGAAAGCAGACGTCCGTTTTCAGTTCAAACAAGGGTTTTACCTGGTCTATATCCTGCTTACGCTCATCTACATGGTTATTCTCGGCAAACTGCCGACAGCCTGAGCCTGGAAAAGCGCGGTAATCCCTCTCGTACTATTTTCCGATCCTTCCATGGTCGGGTTCTTCTTTATCGGGGCGTTGGTGATGTTAGAAAAAGTTCAGGGTGTAATACAATACGTAGTGGTCACCCCGCTGCGTTCCATAGAATATCTGCTGGCCAAGGTTCTGTCGCTTACCATTCTGGCAGTAGCGGCAACGATCATGATCACCCTGGCTACCTATGGCTATGAGCTGAACTGGTTTTTGCTGATACTCGGTGTAATCCTAACCTCCTGTTTTTTTGTATTCTATGGGTTCATCGTTGCCGTCCGCTGCACCACCCTAAACCAGTACTTTATTAAGATGATTCCCTATCTGCTGCTGATCGTGCTGCCCTGTTTCAGTCTGATTGGCTTTCCCTATGCCTGGCTGTTTAATATTTTCCCTAGCGTTGCCGGCTTGAAACTGGTTTACGGCGCTTTTAACGGCATTGATCCGATCAGTGCTGCCGCATTATCTATTTACCTGCTGGCTGCTAACCTGGTTATTGCCCATTATGTGGAAAAAATATTTGAAAATATTTGATCGCATGGCAACGGAAGGGGCCTGACCGGATGTTTAACCAGACTGCAGTTAAAGCCGACTTTAAATTGATCGTTCGGGAACCGATCCTGATTCTTTTCATGGCTCTTCCTCTGTTTATCATGATAATCACCAAATTGTTCATCCATTACGGTGTGCCAGTGTTAATCCGCTATTTTGGTTTCGACCTCTCACCCTATTATGGCTATGTTTTAATCATGGCTTTACTGATGGCCCCTTATATGCTGGGCACAGTCTGCGGGTTTTTAATGATCGATGACCGCGATGCCCGCATGTTTGAGCTGATGTCGATCACTCCTCTTGGCTATCTCGGCTACATCGCCATGCGCTCGCTGATTCCTTTCAGCGCCGCATTTGTCTACACTTTTATCGGCTATTTGATAATTAACATCTACTACATCAACCCGGCGCTGCTGACGCTGATTGCCCTCCTTAACGCCCTCTCCGGTGTGTTAGTTGGTCTGCTACTTTTTAATTATGCCGGGGATAAGGTTAAGGCGGTTGCCTTTTCGAAGGGGCTTGGGTTGCTTAACATCCTTGCCCTGGCCGACCTCTTCAACCTCCCCTGGCTGAGCCTGCTCGCCGCCTTGACTCCATTCTATTGGGTAGTTCACCTGACAACCATTTCGGTCGCCCCGTTGTTTGTAGCCATGGCTATCTTCGTTCACCTTTTCTGGCTTTCATTGATGCTTTATCTGCTGCGGCGCTGACACCACAGGATAATGAAGCTAAACGGTAATTTAAAAATATCGGTTTGAAGTTGTCATGCTTGTTTTGTTATGTTATGAAGTATATATGTAATTACACAAAGGAATGATCACGATGATAAGAACACAAATTATGGTTAAAGAAGAGCAGCACCGCTATCTTCATCAGCAGGCAATTGTTAATAATACCAGTATTTCCGGCATTATCCGCAAGTTGATCGATGAAAAAATGACAGACACTATTAATCAGCAATCTCTGGGTGGTTCGCAAATGGCAGAATTAGCAGCAGATGGTCCTGCCGAATACAAAAACCACGATGAGGATCTATACAGGTGAGAAAAGTATTCCTTGATACAGGCGTCTGGTATGCCCTGAAGAATAAGAACAATCTTGACCACGCTAATGTAGTTAGTTTCTTGATGCCTTCCTACTGTTATTGTTTCACCTATTTTCGTCATCTCCAGACCTCCCGAATAAAATCTTCTATGTTGGCGTTAGTCAATCTTTTTCCGCCTCCCGGTTAAGTGGCCGACTAGGGCCCCAACAAAGGTAACTGCAACCCAGCCGAATCCGGCTACAGCACCTGGGAATATATTCCTAATGGAGAGCAGAGCTGATCCGTCACCAATTAAAACTGCATACCCGCAAATCCCCTCAAAGACTCCCCAGCCAAAGGCCGCAAGAACGGCACCCGCACGAGCCCCTTTCAGGTTAGGGGCAAAAACAATAAATACTACCAGAACAATCGCCGGCGGGTAGATTACATCAAGGATCGGGGCGGTTAGCCTGATAATCTCTGATAGACCGACAAGGCTGACCAGGCCGCTTAAAAATAAAACTACTGCCGCACAAATCCCATAGGGCAATTTACCACCTGAAGCTTCCTCAAAGTAAGCGGCAGTGCCACCGCCAAGCCCCACCGCCGACGTTAATGCAGCAAAGAGTAGGGCAATATTAAAAATTATGCCCCCGACAGGCCCCCAGAGCTTCAAGATAATCGTAGCATAGAGACGAGCATAGGAAATATCGGCAAAAAGTTCGCCGGTTGAAGCCCCTACCAGCATCTGGGTAAAATGGCTGGTGGCCAGCAGCAAAAAGCCGATTCCCGCGGTAAGAATTAGAAAACGGTTCAGAGCTTTATCCTGCAGACCATGCTCATCCCTAAGGCTGGCAATCACCAGGGTAGCAAACATCAGCGCCGCCGGCAAATCCATGGTCTGGTAGCCGTTTAGAAAGCCGTACGTAAACGGATGATCGGGATAAAAAGGCGGCACTTGTTCGGCCAGCGGCGAGAACAAACTGCGGATTACTACAGCGGAGATCGTTACAATCAGCACCGGCAGCAGATACTTTGCGATTTTATCAATAACCTGGCTTCTGCGGTAAAGAAACGAGAACACCAGGCCGTAATAAACTACAGAAAAAAGAAACATGGCCAAGAATGGCGATTGCTCGTAGCCCGATATCTGGCAGATGGCATCCCATGAGGCAGCGCTCATCCTGGGGATGGCAAAAAGTGGTCCTAAAACCAGCACTGTTAAACCGCCGAAGAGCTGAGCAAAGGTTCTGTTTACTGAACCTTTAGCCAGGTTAAACAGGGTGCCTTCTTTAGATACGGCAAGGTAGGCAAGCCAGGGGAAAAATATGGCTGTGATCAGGATGCCAAGATAGGCGATAAAAACTGCGCTTCCGCTCTGCTGGCCCCAGGTTACCGGCCAGAGCATGCAGGATCCGCCAAAATGCATGGCGAATACCGATCCGCCAATTGCTGCTACCAATAGTGGTTTTAATTGATTATTCACTGGTTTATCCTTTCAGTATCCTTGTTAAGAAGTTTGGTAAATGGTATTCACTTGAACAAAAACAACTTCAGCTTCTCTTAAATGTATCCACATTTAAATAAGATGTAAAGGATTTTGTCGTTTGATTATCAGCTATCAATTAAGGCTGATCAATAAGAATCCCTATGAACAGGGCGCTTGCCGATGGCAAAAGAAAGGCTGCCCGAAAAAAGGGCAGTCATTAATCCGACTGAATCAACAAGCAATAACTGATTATTCTTCGCTGTCTAAATCTGCTCCCGACTTGTAGCCTTCAACCTTGGCCATTATTTCCGGAACCATTTCGACAATTTTTTCTAGTGAGCCCCGGCTGGTGAGGGGAATAACGCTTAACTCTTCGTTTTTTACAACTAAGATGGCATTAGGTGCTATTTTGCAACCTACGCCGCCCCCACCGCCTTTACCGTCTTTGCCTTTATTGTCTTTACCGGCTCCTTCTCCACCGCCTACTCCAAAAGTTACCGTGATAATCGGTACCATGGTAATGCTTCCTACCTGGAAGGGTTCACCAATTACTGTTTCCGTACTGATAAACTTCTCCAGCTTGTCAAATAGGGTGTTTAATACTTCACAGGCCATCCTTGTTTCCTCCTTTTAATCTTCCTATGAATTCCTTATCGAGGATCGAGGTGATCGCTGCTGTCCCTTTTTTCTTTTTTTTATTGTTTTTATCTTTCCTGTCTTCAGTTTTGTCCTTATCCCCCATTTTTTGCGGATTAACCTTAATCGGTATGCCGAATAGAATAATCCTGGCATACAGATCTTTGCTTTCTGCTTCATCCCATTTACCGGCAAAAATAAAGGCCAGTGAACACCTGATATCAAATCTAAACCAGGGCCGTTTGTCGTAGCCACCCTCTGACCGGTAACGAAATGGGACCAGCAGGATGAAAATAGCCAAAAAGAGCAGCAGCAGGATAAGCGCGCCAACTATGTAGAGCAGGGTGATTACTATGCTATGTGCATCAAATATAACCCTCCATCAGGCTTGGCCCGGAATAATTCTCGAAAGCAGTGGTCTGCTTTTCCTTAAGCGCTTTCCGGCTGCTCCGGCCAATATAGCAACTCCTTTTTTCGCAGAGCTGGAAATAGTTCGGTTGATGGGAATATATGAAACAAAACCAAAGGTTTGCGTTTTGATGATCATCGTTTTCAGTTGACCAGTTGCCATCAAGTGAAGT
>CAYGHB010000049.1:0-5867 GCA_964349375.1 uncultured Syntrophomonadaceae bacterium
TAATCAACATATATCTAAATCGGTAGTTAAAAGACTCCCTGTTTACCTTCGTATTTTAGACCAACTAATTCAACGCAAAATAGAGATGGTTTCTTCAAAGGATCTGAGCAACGAATCTGGTTTCACCGCGGAGCAGATTCGCAAAGACTTTGCTTACTTTGGCGCTTTCGGAACCCGTGGAGCAGGATATAACACGGTTTATCTCAGAGAAAAGGTAGTTAAAATTATCGGCCTCGACAAAATTATTAATACGATTGTAGTTGGCGCCGGGAACTTAGGAACTGCCCTGACACGCTATAATTCAACAAAAAACCCTTATGTTAGTGTAGTGGGTGTTTTTGATCAGGATCCGCGATTAATCGGAAAAAAAATAGATGCGATTGATATCGTTTCAATTGATGAAATACCTGCTTTTATTACTGAAAATAAAATCAAAGTGGCAATTATCGCCGTGCCCGCTGCGGCTGCCCAGGAGATTGCTGATCTTCTGACGGCTCAGGGAGTGAAGGCAATCTTAAATTTTGCCCCTGTCAAGTTGAATGTGGCTGGCGGTGTCCATGTCCATAATGCTGATCTGACTATTGAACTGCAAAGTTTGATCTACTATAGCTCGGCAGAAGAAGATCGTCATAAGAGGCTGAAACAGGAAGTAAAAGGATCAAAATCGCCAAAATCATTACCTCTTGATTAATCTGAAATAAATATAAAAATTACGTAAAAATTATTGGCCGAAGGCCTCAAGTCGTGTTGACTTTTAGCAGGGCCTTCTGTATACTTATTTATGCGAATGGAGCTGTGGTGTAGTTGGTTAACATATCGGCCTGTCAAGCCGAAGACCGCGGGTTCGAGTCCCGTCAGCTCCGCCATTAAGCCGAGGTAGCTCAGTCGGTAGAGCAGCGGACTGAAAATCCGCGTGTCGACAGTTCAATTCTGTCTCTCGGCACCAGTTACGCGGGAGTAGCTCAGTGGTAGAGCATCGCCTTGCCAAGGCGAGGGTCGCGAGTTCGAATCTCGTCTTCCGCTCCATTTTTTTGGCGACATAGCCAAGTGGTAAGGCAGAGGACTGCAAATCCTTCATCCCCGGTTCGAATCCGGGTGTCGCCTCCATCTTTCGCCGGAGTGGCGGAACTGGCAGACGCAAGGGACTTAAAATCCCTCGACCATGACATGGTCGTACCGGTTCGATTCCGGTCTCCGGCACCAACACATAAGTTTTTCCAATGAAAAGTGGCCGTATTAACGGCCACTTTTGTTTCATTTATATTTCCCACCAATCAGGAGAACCCAAACCCCCCTCACCCGGATTGAAGAAGAACCAAAAACTCCCCCGGATTGAAGAAGAACCAAAAACTCCCTCCCCCTTGAGGGGGGAGGGCCGGGGTGGGGGTGAAAGAGGGTTTTAATAGTGATTACATGATTTACGTAAAACTTAACACTCTGTAAACCCGCAGGCCTCGCACTTCAGACAACCTTCAGCCCTAATCAAGGCACAGGTTCCACAATCGGGACATATCTCCAACTGATGATTACCGTTTACCGGGCTACTGCCGGCTTCAACCTGGGCCAGTTTTCTTAAACCCTGGCCAATCGCATCAGGTACACTCATAATCCGGTTGGGGCCAAAGCCCACAGAGCGGGCGCCGCCGATTCCCTCTAGTTGGGCAACAATCTCATCAACATTTACACCGCAGCGCAAAGCCAGCGAGATTAGGCGGGCAATCGCTTCGGTAAATGCAACCACGTCGCTGCCGGCCTTACCGATCTGGGCAAAAAGTTCAAATGGTTTGCCATCGGCAGCGTTAACTGTTACAAAAAGATTGCCCAGGGCTGTTTTGATGCTGGTAGTATGGCCGCTCAAAGTCATTGGTCTTTTAGTCGGCTTAAGCGTATCATCTTTCGCTCCATCACCGACATTAAGAACCTGCTTGCTCCGGGAGCTGTCCCGGTAGATTGTAATGCCCTTGCAACCGGCTTCCCAGGCGCTGATATAGGCATTTTTTACATCATCGATGGTGGCATCCTGTTTCAGGTTAATAGTTTTACTGACGGCGTTATCGGTGTATTTCTGAAATGCCGCCTGGTGCCTGACATGCCAGTTGTAGTCAATTTCCATCGCCGTTTTAAATAGCTCTTTATATCTGAATGGAACCGCAGAGGTTTCAGGAATACGGCCGGAGCTCGCTATTTCCTGGATCAGTTCTTCACTGTAAAAGCCTTCTTTCTCGGCAATTTCGAGGAAAAGCGGGTTAACTTCCGGTAAATCGAGACCGCCTAAAATATTCTTGCGGATGAAGGCGATACTGAAGTATGGTTCGATACCGCTGCTGGCGCCGGCCAAGATCGATATTGTTCCTGTCGGTGCGATTGTAGTGCGGGTAGCGTTGCGTACCCTGTCCTCTTCCTTGGTAGTGTCATAAATACTGCCACTGAAATTGGGGAAAACATCTCTCTCCAAAGCCAGCTTTACAGATTCTTTTTTTGCTTCATCCCTGATAAAGCTCATCACTTCTTCGGCCGTGTCAATTGCCTCATCGCTGTCATAGGTAATGCCCAGCCTGACGAGCATATCATGCCAGCCCATGATTCCAAGGCCTATTTTACGGTTGCCTTCTTTGTGCATCGCCGCAATTTCCGGAATGACGTAATTACTGGCGTCAATAACGTTATCCAAAAAACGGACGGCTGTTTTTACTGTAAGTCGAAGTTGTTCCCAGTCAATAGAAGCTCTTTCGTCGACCAACCGCCCTAAATTAATAGAGCCGAGGCAGCAAGCCTCATAGGGGAGCAGTGGTTGTTCTCCGCAGTTATGAACCACAAAACCGTTGGCATCAAATGCATTAATGCCGGGAACCTGCACGTCGTAGACAGCTTCTTCACGGTCAGAAGTCATAGATAAAAGGGTGGCGCTGAAAGGTTCCCGGTTTGGTTTGCGTTTGTATGAAGCCAGGGTTTTAGCCAGCTTCTCCTGTTTTTTCAGATCACTAAAACCGATTTGGTCGGCAAATACTGCTACGTTGTCTTTGGAGATGATTAATTCATGCTGCGGTTTGGTGGTGTATGTTGCAGACTCATTTTTCCCGTTCGGCAGTACTGTTTTATTAGCGCTGCGCCGCTGCAGGTAAAGGTTGCTGATAATGCCAAAGCGGGCTAGCATTCTCTGCACTGCTTCCAGCCTTTCCTTATTGCTTTGGGCTAACCTGATTGAAACCCCTTTTTCCTGTGAGCCCTGAACGGATCCGTTGGCATCGAAGAATCCACGCAAAAAACCTTTTGCAAAATCGGAAGAAGTTCCTGTTTCCAGGTAGGGAGTGATTGTTTTATCTCCCGGCCGCATCCCGAGATTGACTGCAAGTTTTCTAAGTGCTGCCAGGCTCATTCGATATTCGTTTCGATCACTTACTTTCCACCAGCCTTTGAAGTCTGTTCGATGTGGCAAAGTTTTAGCGGCATCAAATGCTGCTTCCATCACACCTGAGGAATCACCATCCGGCCAGGCAGACAGCAGGGCCTTATCAGTTTTAAGCGTTCCATCGCCTATTAGAAGACCGATCAGGTATCCCTCGTCTTCGCCATAAAGGCCATCCCAACTGGTAAACTGACGATGATCATGCAGGACTAGCTGATCGCCCGGTTCAAGGTTTTCTGTTTTAACCCAGTCGGTATCGGTCTTCCAGCGGGTTTTTTTACTGATTCTTAGTACCAGGTGATTACCGGTAGCCTTAAACGAGAAGCCCTCTTTTGTTGTAACAGTGAATACAGTTTTATTGCCGGTGTAAAAGAAGCCCTGTTCAGTTGTTTGGTGGGCTTTGCCATTGATGATCAGGAAAGATTTTTTTCCAAGCAGGTCTTTTACCTGTTTTGGCCCCCTGTTGGTTAAAACAAAAGTATCTCCAGGAACGCAGGGGTTGGTCGTCTCATAAATACCGATCTGAGGGGTTGGGTTAAACTCGTTCATCCGGTCGATAAAAATAATGCCAGGGTCGCCTTTTTCCCACGCTTTTTGGACAATCAGATCAAAAACAGCCCTGGCGTCAAGCTGAGTTGGGTCGCCTGTTTCCGGATCGCAATAGACCTTTTTTGTGCGGGGGTTAACCAGGTTGAAAAGCGGTTCCGGATCTTCTCCGGTTGCTTTGCGCATAAACTCATCGGAAACGGTAACTGATAAATTAAAGTTATTAATCTCATCTTCGTTTTCCTTGCAGCAGATGAACTCGATAATATTTGGATGATTGTAGATCAGTGATCCCATATTGGCCCCGCGCCTGGTCCCGCCCTGTTTGACTGCTTCTGTTGCCGCATCAAAAATTTTCAGGAATGACAGGGGGCCACTGGCTACGCCATTTGTTGATTTAACCAGGTCGTTGCTGGGTCTGAGACGGTCAAAAGCAAATCCGGTTCCTCCACCTGTCTTCTGAACCAGCGCCATGTTTTTCAGGGCGGTGAAGATCCCCTCCATGCTATCTTCTAAAGGGAGGACAAAACAGGCACTGAGTTGCTGCAAATCACGCCCGGCATTCATCAGGGTTGGTGAGTTGGGCATAAACCTGCCTTCAGCCATCATATTAAAGAAGTTTTTTTCTGCTGCCCTAACCTCTTCTTCGCTCCTGCCGTACTTCTTATCAACTGCCGCAATATTGGCGGCAACCCTGCGTAAGAGATTTTCCGGTGTCTCAGTTGGAACTCCTTTTTCATCTTTAATTAAATATCGTTTTTCGTAAGTAATGCGGGCATTGGAGCTTAGATTCATCAGTAGTAGTCCCCCTCAGTTAGCGGCTGTTAAAGCGGAATAACAAGAGCTGAAAGCCGGGTTTTTCAGAACCTCTCTTTTTATTCTTTCTATTTTCTATCAGATATTCCTTGTTGAATTTTTATTTTTTCTAAGCAGGTTTTTGGGTTAACACTAAATTTTCTCTTTTTTCACCGCTTAAGCAATGATATAATAACAAATAGGTTTTTTAGGGCTTTTTTGATGTTATGTAAAGGAGGGGTAGGTTCAGGCTATGGCAAAAGAAAAATCACGCAAAGCTTTAAAGCGGCAACGCAAGAAAAGAAGACGGGCCAAAAAGAGAAAGAGGTTGAAGGGCCGGACCTAGTCTGCCGCCTGGCGGCGATTTAAATAATAGGAGAGGAGGTGCAGTTTTGCCCCTATATGAATTCTACTGCCCGGACTGTCGCAAAAAAAATGAAGAACTTTGCAGCAGTGACATCAGCAGTATCAAGTGCCCTGCCTGTGGAAAAGATGCCGGTAAAGTTATCTCTAACTTCCGGACCGGCAGAAGCTCAACCGGAAGCGGAACCGCCTCCTCAAGTTGTGGAGGGTGAACTAAAACCAGCTGCAGCAGTTGCTGAGCCGGTTTAGTTTTTTATAGAACACAATGCAAGGGGGGCGCTTATGACCAAGTATGTATTTATTACCGGTGGTGTAGTTTCATCTCTGGGGAAAGGGATCACGGCAGCTTCTCTCGGTTGTCTGCTGAAAAGCAGAGGTCTGAAGCTGACCATTCAGAAGTTTGATCCCTACATTAATTACGACCCCGGAACAATGAGCCCCTACCAGCATGGAGAAGTTTTTGTTACTGATGACGGAGCAGAGACCGATCTGGATTTAGGTCACTACGAACGCTTTATCGATGAAGGCTTGACCCGCAACAATAATGTCACGGCTGGTCGTATTTACTGGTCAGTGATCGAAGGCGAGCGGGAAGGTCACTACCAGGGCAACACGGTCCAGGTCATTCCCCATATTACCGATGAGATTAAAAACTGTGTGACAAAACTGAACGAAAAGCGAGATCTTGATGTTATTATCACCGAGATTGGCGGAACGGTTGGCGATATTGAGAGCCTGCCTTTCATGGAAGCAATTC
>CAYGHB010000049.1:5967-9462 GCA_964349375.1 uncultured Syntrophomonadaceae bacterium
GAGATTGGCGGAACGGTTGGCGATATTGAGAGCCTGCCTTTCATGGAAGCAATTCGCCAGTTACGCTACGATCTCGGCTGGGAAAACGTAATCTTTATTCATGTAACATTGGTTCCATACCTGCCGATGTCGGGTGAACTGAAAACTAAGCCAACGCAGCATAGCGTTAAGGAACTGCGCAGTATTGGTATACAACCCGATATAATTGTTTGCCGGACCGAACATCCCCTTGGAGACGACCTGCGTAAAAAAATTGCCCTCTTCTGCAATGTTAAACCGGAAGAGGTTATTGAAAATATAGATACACGGGTTATTTATGAAGTTCCGCTGCTGTTGGAAGAACAGAAGCTTGATAAGATGGTTTTAGAAAAACTGGGTCTTTCCTGCCGGGATGCAGATCTGGATCAATGGAAGGCGATGGTCAAACAGGCCAGCAGCTTTGACAAGAGAATTAAGATAGCCATAATTGGTAAATATGTTGCTCTGCGCGATGCCTATATCAGCATCAATGAATCCCTCTTTCATGCAGGACTTGCTTATGATGTCGAGGTTGAAACTGTTCTCATTCAGGCCGAAGAGCTGGAGTGCCGGGAGGCGATCGAGTTAATCGGTGATGCTGACGGAATCTTAGTGCCGGGTGGTTTCGGTGAGCGTGGTATTGAAGGCAAAATCTGTGCGATCAGGTATGCACGGGAAAACCAGGTTCCATTTTTGGGCCTCTGCCTCGGTATGCAGTGCGCGGTAATCGAATTTGCCCGGAACGTGGCCGGGCTTGAAGGGGCTCACAGCACCGAGTTTGATCCTAATACCCCTTACCCGGTAATCGATTACATACCGGGACAAAAAGAGAATACCCGCATTGGCGGAACCCTGCGCCTTGGTGCCTACCCCTGCACTATAAAGCAGAACAGTTTGGCCGAAAAAGCTTACGGAGATGGAAAGATATCGGAAAGACACCGGCACCGCTACGAGTTTAATAACGAATATATAGACAAACTTGAGCAGGCAGGTATGGTATTTAGTGGTATTAACGAAGACGACAATTTAGTAGAGATGTTCGAGTTAAAAGATCATCCCTGGTTCTTGGCTGTTCAGTTTCATCCGGAGTTTAAATCAAGACCTACAAGACCGCATCCACTATTTAAAGGTTTTATAGAAGCAGCAATTAAGAGGAGTAACAATCGGGTTTAGCGATCACTTTTCTGGCCATTTCGATCATGGTGATCCGTTTTTCCATGCTTCTGGTTTGCAGATAGCGATAAGCGCTCTCTTCATCGAGCTTCATTTTTTGCATTAATATACCTTTGGCTTTTTCAATCTCTTTGCGGCTGATCAGCTTATTTTCGAGACCCCTGATTTGGTTCTTAAGCGCTTTTTTTCGGGCAAATTCAAGACATAACGTTTCCGCAACCGCACTTAAAACCTGGGCTTCGACAGGCCATCTAAGCAACATGTAGCCGTTCATGTTCGTTTTTCCAGTATCAATGAAAAGCGCTGCCGATAAGCTGTCTTCTTCAATGATTGAAGCAAGTTGCCTGATATTGCCCGGTGGAAGGGCGGTATCGATGATCGCGAGCCAGGGCTGATTTAAACGTAAAACCCGTAAAAATTCAGGGGTATTTTTACCTTCACCACTGTTGTAAAATCCCGCTTCACTTAAATATGCGCCAACCGCCTTCTTTAAGCCGGTATTTACAGTACCTAAGCAGTAATCGTATTTATAATCGCCCATAGCTTAACCTTCCGGTGTCCCGAAACTATTTTCTATTATACTATTGCTTTTACTGTTTTCTGGCAACAGGCTCTTACAATCTATCACTTCTATTGCAATCTTACTCATAAACTTGCTTTTCGGCAAAGAACTCTGCAATGCAAAGACCAGGCTAGATTCAGGGGCAAAAACACCCTACCTATTATCATTGTAGAATAAAAAACTCCCTCCTCGGTACTCATGGAGGGATAAAAAACACCCTCCTCGGTACTCATGGAGGGATAAAAAACTCCCTCCCCCTTGAGGGGGGAGGGTTCGGGGTGGGGGTGAAAGTTTGATATGCTGTTAAGGGGGTGAGTAGTCTCTCTGCTCTATGCTTACATAGCAATTTAAAACCGGGAAAGATACTGTTTAACCTCCCAGTCATGAACCTGGATCCGGTATTCCAGCCATTCCTTAATCCGTCCTTCACGGAAACGATTGTAAATATGTTCGCCCAGCGCTTCACGGATCAGCGGGCTGTTATCTAAATCTATCACCGCGTCATGGAGGTTTTCCGGCAACCGTTCAATGCCGTAATTTGCTTTTTCCTCATCGGTCATGTCGTAGATATTCAAATTAACCGGTTCCGGCGGGCTGATCTTGTTATGAATCCCATCCAGCCCGGCACGCAGCATCACGGCGAAAGCGAGGTACGGGTTGCAGGATGGATCGGGGCTGCGCAGTTCTACCCTGGTGCCGATACCCCGCCTGGCAGGCACTCTAACCAGCGGGCTGCGGTTGCGGTAAGACCAGGCAATATAGACAGGAGCTTCGTAACCGGGCACCAGGCGCTTGTAGGAGTTAACCAGAGGGTTGGTTACGGCCGTGTAGGCTTTGGCATGCTTTAACAATCCGCCAATAAAGTAAAGCATTTCCTGGCTCATCTCTTCAGGAGCGCTCGGGTCATGGAAAATGTTTTTCCCGTTTGTAAAGAGGGAGAGGTGGGTGTGCATCCCAGAGCCGTTAATCATGGCAATCGGCTTCGGCATAAAGGTGGCATAGAGGCCATGGCGTTGGGCAATTGTCCTGATTACAAACCGAAAAGTTGATAAGCTGTCCGCAGTGTGCAGCGCATCACTGTACTTGAAGTCAATTTCATGCTGGCCGGGAGCAACCTCATGGTGCGAGGCTTCAATCTCCAGGCCCATATCCTCAAGGCTTAAAACCATGTCGCGGCGGGCACTTTCGCCTAAATCGGTCGGGGCCAGGTCGAAATAACCGCCCTGATCGTGTGTGTGCAATGTAGGTGCGCCGTTTTCATCGATATGAAACATAAAAAATTCCGCTTCAGGACCGCAGTTCATCGTGTAATTATCTTTTTTCGCCAGCTCAATCATTCGTTTCAGCTGACTGCGCGGGCATCCTTCAAAGGGGCTTCCGTCCGGGTTGTAAACATCGCACATTAATCTGGCCATCCCGCCTTCGCGCGGATGCCAGGGAAAGACGGCAAAAGTATTAAAATCGGGTCTTAAATACATGTCCGATTCTTCAATACGCACGAAACCTTCAATCGAAGAGCCGTCAAACATTATTTCTCCGTCAAGAGCTTTGTCCAGCTGGTCTGTGGTAATTGCCACGTTTTTTAACTGCCCGGCCAGGTCGGTGAACTGCATGTGTATAAACCTGACCCCCGATTCTTTCACATCATGGAGAATGTCTTCTTTTGTTTTACCCATTGTTTTAGCTCCTTTTTAGTTGATAAAATAAGAGACGCCCGCCAGACAGCTTAGTTAAGCTGTGCT
>CAYGHB010000050.1:0-9410 GCA_964349375.1 uncultured Syntrophomonadaceae bacterium
ATTTCAATCCTTGGAATGGGCATAAATAAAGCTCTTGGAGTTTTCGAGAGCACTCTTTTAATAGTCTGAGGTGGCTATTGAACCAGTTTTTTATTCATTTTCACAAAATTATATTGGTTGGAGCAGCATCTCTGTGACCACATCATTGAAAAATACAACTTCACCAGTCTGTTTTCTCCGCAGTCCGCCGAGATATGGATCAGTTTTCTACCAGTCCAAATAGTAGTGATAGATGCCTAAATATAGGAAAGAAATAAAGGTGCCTAGAATTTTTCAAGCAACACTTTTCTATTAAGCATCTCGCAGTATTCCGAGTCTTTTTCCTGCATGCCACCCGGGAACTCGTACTTAGCCAGGCGCTCGACAAAAGGATCGGGGTCAAACGATTCCGGGCCGTGTACTCCCTTCATGTTCCAGATTCCCTTGGCAATCAACTCCAGCATGATCACCGGGCCGACCGCGGTTTGAGCTACAATCGAGTTCGTGCCGTATTTTGCGTAACACTCCTGATTATCGGCGACCTGATAGAGATAGACAGATCGCCTGAGGCCGTCTTTAGTACCGGTAACCCAGGCTCCGGCACAGCCTTTGCCGACCATTTTTGAGGCCAGCTCCAGGGGGTCGGGTACTACTTTCACCAGAAAATCACGCGGTGTAATCTCGCTGTCTCCGACCTTTATTTTACGTTTCGCATCATCCATACCGCACTGCTGCAGGTTAAGGAGCAGCTCCCGCATTTCGCGAGGCACGCCAAACTTAAAGGTTACGCGGTTACAATCGATTACCCGTGGTACAAGCAAAACTTCTTCGTGTTCAACGTTGATAACCTCAACATCACCGATCCCTCCGGGAAAAGAAAAAATTTCCGGCTCAGAGAAAGGTTCGGTGCAGTACCAGCCGCGTTCTTTCTCCCAGATTACCGGTGGGTTAAGACACTCTTCGATCGTCGTCCAGATCGAAAAACCAAAAGCTACACCTTCGTGGCCGGGGATATCGTAGTTATCACCATCGCGAATATTAACTTCATCTACAGCGTCAAAAAGGTGCTTGGCAGCAAAACGGGCAAAAACATCGGCCATGCCCGGTTCAACGCCGGAGCCGACCAGGGCCATGTAACCAGCTTTTTCCCACTCTTCATGCTTCGCAAACTGGTAGTCGCCAAGCTTAATGTGGGCCAGTTCAAAAGGTTTATCCGGGTGCCTTTTTGAGAGGGTCATAGCGCAGTCCATATAACCTACGCCGCATTCAAAAGAGGTGTCAAAAATATTCTCATTGAAAACAGGCTCAACGGCATTCATTACCTGGGTTATGCCGTGTTTTTTGACCAACTCTTTTATCTGGTCGGGGTTTTTGGCATCGATCTTTTCAGCCACAAAACGGGGATCATTGCACATCGCCGCTACCTCTTTAGCCCGATCCAGGTTGTAGTCGGATAAGACAATTTTTTCAGCCCATGCTCCTTCCTGGCCGGCATGCTTGATGATCATGGCCACAGACTGACCCACACCTCCGGCGCCGATAATCAGTAACTTCATAATTATTACCTCCGCAACTAATTTGGTATTTTCGCTAAAACCGCCGCCACGTTAGTGTGGCGGCGGTTCTTGCTTCCAACTTATTACCTGCTTATGCGCCCTTGGACCAGAAGAACTTTGGATCATTTGTCATGTCTGCGCCATCAGCTGTCTTAATCGGCTTTGGCGGGTCTGATTTTTGGGTTAATGCTGATACTATGAACATGGTCAGGAAGCTGATAGCTGCCGCCGGAACCATAGCGATAAAGATGGCGTCTTCTTCGAAAAAGTCTGTAGCAGGCATAGCCCAAAAGATAAAGATGATGATCCAAGAAACTAGACCGGAAAAGAATGAAGCAATTGCTCCTGTTGTATTTGCCTTTTTCCAAAAAGTGCCGATTATATAGGCGGCTGCTATTGTTGCCAACTGCACCCCGCCTGAAAGTATAATCAGCCTGTAAACAGTTTCAAAGTAAAGAGCAATACTCATCGCCAGAAGGCTAACTATGGGAATACAAATTCTTACTACCAAAAGAATTTGCTTGTTATCAGCATTTGGCTTAATTAGTCGGTAAAGATTGTGTCCAATCATGGTGGACACTACCAGGGCCGTATTTCCTGCAGTGCTGACAATTGCTGCGGCCAGGGTCACAATAAAGAGGATGCTTGCCCACGGGGCGAGGTAGTTATAGGCAGCCCAGGGCAAGACGTTTTCAGCCTGCGCTTCTATGTCAACCACCCAATCTAAGTTTCCGCTGGTAAAAACTGCAATGCCGATCATAACCGGGATCATCCCGATCAGCAGGTAAAGCACGCCGCTGGTGATAAAACCGGCTACAGCTGTTTTTTCATCCTTGGCTGCCAGGGCTCTCTGCATCAGGACCTGGCTGGGCACATCGCCCAAAGAAAGCGATGTCCAGGCTGATATGTAGAGCAGCACGGCAAGAATACCGGTGTACCAGAGGTAACCACCATCTTCTTCCGCTTCAATCTTCATTGACCAGGTCGGTAGTTCGGCCCAGTTTTCGCCGGTCGCAATTAGCTCACCAAGACCTCCAACCTGGCCAAGAGCGGCGGGCAGAAGGATTAACAAACCGACGATGATCAGGATGAACCCGATTGTATCTACCCTTGACAGTGCCCATAATCCTCCGAATGTAGTTACAACAATAATTGCCACCGTGGCGATAAGTATCGCCGTTGCCATGTTGAAGCCTGTGGTTAGATAAACTATGATGCCCAAGGCAACCAATTGCCCGCCAAGCCAACCAACTGCAGATAAAATCTGGACTATTGTGTAAAGGGTTCCACTTAACTTACTGTAGCGGCTGTTAAAAAAGTCTGTTACCGTGGTGTATTTTGCTCTGCGCATCCGATAGGCAAAAAAGATACCGATAATCACCATGCAGAGTGCCGGAGCCCAGGGGTCGAATATAATACCCTGCATTCCGTAGAGCAAGGCATAGCCGGCGGCACCCATCATCGCCCCGGCACAGATCCAAGTCGCGATTACTGAAGGGACCATAAAGACAAAGCTTAACTTTCTGCCGGCGACACATAAATCATCGCACTCCTCTACCTCTTTACTGTAAAAGATACCGAGTGCAACAATAACTACCATGTAGATGCCCAGAAAAAGCAGAATCCAGTTGGCGGTTGAAAATACTGTTAAGATACTGTCTTCCATTCAGTTCATTCCTTCCGATTTTAAAGTGAATGCTAATGAACTTTTATCTTAACCTCCGGCTACCCGGGGGTTAACGGTGACTGTGTCGCCTCCTGTAATGGGATGGTTGAGCTCAATTTTATTACCATTAACCTGGACAAACGAAACTGATGAGGTGGGAACCTTGAACTTCTGCAGCAGCTTAGAAACAGTTTGATCATTTGTATCTAGCTCATACTTAACAAGCTCTGCTCCATCAGCGTATTTTTTTAACGGTCCTTTAAACTGCAGGGTTATCTCCAAATTCCCACCTCCTGTATAATTTCTAAAGGTTAAGCGCTTTTTTCTTTTCGGCTGTAATCTTGCCATTTTCATCCCAGCCGCGCAATTTGTAATATTCGGCTAGCATTTTTTCGTATTCCTCTTTGGGCAGAGATCTTCCTGCTGTAAAGCCGGTGGTCAGTTTCTCGTTATGGATGCGGGCCGGCAGATAATCGTCTTTGCGGTCGAATCCTTCACGCTCATTGAAAAGGTGGGCCAGGTTATAAGTCCGCTCGCCGATAGTTGTTAGTTCGGCAGCAGTAAATTCGCGGCCGAGCAGCAGGGTCAGAATTTCGGCCATCCGCTCGGTGCTGATCGCCCAGAAGTCGCACCAGATTGCTGAAAATTTAACCGAGTTGTCGTCCTGCATACCGATCACCAGCTCAGCTTTGCCGTCGCTGGTGAAGGGATCAATATCGCCAAACGCCTCAACTGCTGCCGGCCAGGCCCTCATGTGGCAGGCACCACGATCGGCGGTGCCGTAGGCCAGGCCCATTGCCCATGAACCACGCGGTTCATAGCCCGGGATCTCCAAGCCCTTAACCTCCATGGCAAAATCACGGCCGCCAAATTTTTCGGCCATCTTTTTGACACCGAGGGCCAGATCGGCGCCAATGCCCTGTCTGGTAGCGATCAGGGTCGGTATGGTGAGATACTTTTCCACATCACCGAAGCGGATGCCGAAGTCGTGGATCCCTTTTTCGGTCAATTCCATGGCGAAAGCTACTATATTGCCGGCCGATATTGTATCAAGGCAATGATCGTCGCAGAGACGGTTAAATTCAATAACCGCTTCCATGTCGCCGATGCCGCAGTTTGATCCGCAGAGGGCGAGAGTTTCATATTCCGGTCCTTCAACTTCGGTTTTACCCATCTTCACATAGTTGCTGCAAGCCAGGGGACAGGCAAAGCAAGCTTTCTTTGCTTTCAAGACGCTCTTGACCGCATCAGAGTTGATTGTTTTATATTCGTCGAATGTACCTTCCTGGAAGTTGCGGGTAGGTAAAATGCCGGTCGACTGTGACAGGTCGACAATCATCGGAGTACCGTCGCTGTAAGCCCACATATTGTCGTCGGTCATTGTGTCATCGCGCTTGATCTTGTTCATCGCTGCGGAAAACTTGCGGATGTCTGGTATTTTGATCCCGCCGCTGCCTCTGACAGAAATTGCTTTTAAGTTTTTACTGCCCATCACAGCGCCAATCCCACCACGACCGGCCTGGCGGTAAAGCTCGGAGCTGATGCAGGCCATGGTCAGCAGGTTTTCACCGGCCTGACCGATTGCCAGGGTAATAACGTCGCCCAGTTCTTCGTAAAGCAGGTGCTCAGTCTCATGAGCACCCTTGCCCCAGAGCTTGTCTGCGCTACGCAGTTCAACTTTGTCATCTTCAATATAAAGATAGACCGGTTTGTCGGACTTACCTTCGATAATAACGGCATCATAACCGGCAAATTTTAGTTCGGGAGCAAAGTGGCCGCCGATCGAGCAGTCGAGGATCGTTCCGGTAGCCGGAGACTTTGCTGCGATGGCCAGCTTGCCGCTGTTGGGGACTAAAGTTCCGGTGATCGGTCCGGTCATTAAGATTAATTTGTTGTCAGCCGAAAGAGGATCGATTCCCGGTTTAACTTCTTCATACAAATACTTGATGCTCAAGCCTTTTCCACCTAAGTACTCGCGAGCCCACTCTTTATTTAAAGGCTCGGTTGTTGATTTGCCGGTTGTCAGGTTAATTCTTAATACTTTATCCATGTAGGCCATTATTTATTCACCTCCTCGAAGGTTAGCGCCGCAGTCGGGCACCAGTTGGAGCAGCTCTGGCACTGTATGCAGACTCCGACACCCTTCGATTTTTTAACGATTACCTGGGGAGGACAGATATCAACACAAATTTCGCAGTCAGTGCAAAGTTCGGGTAAAAAGGAAAGACGCCCGTTCTTTTCAATGATAGCATCCTCCGGACAGGCCTCAACGCAGGCCAGGCAGAGATCGCAGGTTTGACCTTTAACCAGCAGGCCTTCGCGGGTATACTTTGAGGTGATTTTTAAGCGGGCGAGCCGGGGATTAAACTCACCTTCATTCTGAGCGCTGCAGGCCAGATGGCATAACTTGCAGCCGATACACTTTTCAGCATGAAAAACCAATGCTTTCAAACAAAATCATCTCCTTTCCGTGACTTCTTTTCAAGGATAAATTGCTACTTATTTTCCGCGGTAGCCCAGGTAATCTTCGGCAGCCTGCCTTAAAATTCCTGCACAGGCATTAAATACTGCTTAAAATAGCTGCCGCTTGATATTAACATGCAAAAACAGTGCCAAGGAGTAAAGGAATCTCAGGTTGCCGGTTTCACCGGCAGCGATGAGGGATAATACAAGCCTTAAATGTCTATTGACTATGCAGTTACCGGAAACTAAAAAGAAATTTCTTCTCGATATTGAGAAAAATATTTGAAACAACTTCAGCAGGGCAGGTAAATGAAGCTTAGCGCCGAATTGATCAACACAAATGAGTTATGGATTGGTGAAAGAGGGTATTAGAATGTCGGGCCTAATGTCAATTCAACCGATGGTTCAGGATCTGGTCGAAGCGATCGCCGCTGCCCTGGCTATTGAAGTGGAAATAGTCGATCACGAGCTGACGGTGGTGGCCGGCAGCGGTTTTTACAAGAAAAAAATCGGTCAGAAAGAAGAGCTGGGCCTCCTGGAAAGCGATTATCTTTACGCCAGAACCCTGCGCAGTGGGCAGTCATTTGTGGTTCAAGACCCAGTTAGCGATCCCGAATACGATCCGTCATCGCTAAAAGGCACAACCCCGGAGCTGGCTGAGGTCTGCTCCCCAATTATGATTGGTGACAGGGTAATTGGGGTGATCGGCCTGGTGGCCTTTAACCCGGTGCAGAAAGATAACCTGATGTCAAAACCCGAAGCGGTGCTCTCCTTCCTTCAGCATCTAAGCCGTTTTTTGGCCGCGAAAGTTGCTGAAAGCGAAGCTGTCGAGAGGCTGACCCGCTTATCGAACGAGCTTGCTACCATCCTTGAAACTATTCACGAAGGTGCGCTGGCTATTGATGCAAGGGGTATCGTCACCCACTGCAATACGACGGCGGAGAAACTGCTGAAGTTGAAGCGGGGTCAGATAATCGGCAGAAAACTGGAAGAATTCTGGGCTGATACTCCTGCGTTGCAGGTTTTGCACACCGGTTCCGAATATATCGAAAAGGAAGAAATCTACCTGGGCAAGGACAAAAACAGGATGCACTTTATTGTTTCGGTGCGTCCGATTCCGGGGTATGAGAAGCCGGATGGAGCGGTGGTTTCTTTCCGGGATATCGCCGAGGCCAGGCGCCTGATCTACGATCTGAGCGCCACGGTTATGGATTACACCTTTGACGATATTATCGGCGAGAGCAGGACGATCAGGCAGGTCAAGGAGCAGGCTCTGCGTGTTGCTGGGGGGAATTCGACGATCCTGATCACCGGGGAAAGTGGAACCGGTAAGGAGATTTTTGCCCGCGCCATTCACCAGGCCAGCGCCCGGGTTGAAGGGCCCTTTATCACTATCAACTGTGGAGCGATCCCTGAAACTTTACTGGAAAGTGAGCTTTTCGGTTACGAGGGCGGCGCTTTTACCGGAGCCAAGAAAGAAGGCAAGGTCGGTAAATTTGAACTGGCCAACGAGGGCACTATTTTTTTAGATGAAATCGGTGAGATGCCTCTGCACCTTCAGGTTAAACTGCTGCATGTTTTGCAGAACCGGGAAGTTGAAAGGGTTGGCGGCAACAATAAAACTTCGGTGGATGTGCGCATTATTGCCGCTTCAAACCGTGACCTGGAAAAAATGATGAATGAAGGTAATTTCCGCAAAGATTTATATTTTCGTTTAAGTGTAATTCCGCTGCATATTCCGCCGCTAAAGGAACGCCGTGAGGATATCCCGGCTTTGGTGCAGTGCTGCCTCGATAAGTATGGGCCCATGTTAAGCAAAAAATTCAGCGCAGTCGAACCGGATACAATGGATTGTCTGCTGCAGTATCACTGGCCCGGGAATGTGCGGGAGCTTGAGAATGCAGTTGAATATGCCGTCAATATGGCTTCTGGCACCACAATTAATTTATTGAGCCTGCCTCCGCGGATCAGGGAATCTCAGGCCGAACGGGGCCAAAAATTTGTAATGCCTCTAAAAGAGCGGGTTCGCGATTATGAGCGGATAATTATACAGGAACACTTGGATCTTTACGGTAATTCCTACGAAGGTAAAAATACGATAGCCGAAAAGCTTGAAATCAGCAGGGCGACTCTTTATCGCAAGCTGTCCGAGCTGGGCTTATCCTGAACAATTAGAGGAGGAACTTAAATGACACCGGCAGAATGGAATTGGTATATTGAATACACCAGCGAATATCACGGATATCTCTATGCAATCAGAAAAACACTGTTCAGTGATGAAACGCCTTTCCAGAGGGTAGATATCATCGATACTTTTACTTACGGCCGTCTGTTAATTCTTGACGGTAAAACCCAGTCTGCCGAGTTTGATGAGCATATCTATCATGAGGCGCTGGTTCATCCCGCTGCCATTTTACATAAAGCGCCCAAAGTTGTGATGGTAATGGGCGGTGGCGAAGGCGCTGTTTTAAGAGAGCTGTGCCGCTACCCGCAGCTTGCGAAGATCGTCATGGTGGATATCGACAGTAAAGTTGTTGAGATGTGCCGCAAGCACCTGCCCGAATGGCATCAGGGTGCCTTTGAAGACAGCCGGGTTGAGCTGTTGCACCAGGATGCCCGGGCTTATCTGGAGAATACTGATTTTAAGTTTGACATCATCTACAGCGATTTGACTGAACCGGACGAAGAGGGGCCCTCTAAAATGTTGTTTACTAAGGAGTTTTACCGGATGGTAAAAACAAAGCTGAAACCTGGCGGCATTTTGGCAGTTCAGGCCGGAGGCTTCAGCCTCGATTATCTCTCGATTCACGCAGCGATCAGAAACACGATGGAGCTGGCTTTTGATTCTGTGCGCTCTTATCATACCTTTATTCCTTCATTTGACTGTTCATGGGGTTACATTATTGCCGGGATTAAACCGGATCAACTTGAGGTCGGGCGGGTGGAAATTGATCACCGGCTAGGTGATATTGCCGGGCAGCTTAAGTTTTATGACGGTGAAACCCACGAAGGGATGTTTTGCTTGCCCAAGGATATCCGCCACGCCCTGGCGGAAGATCAGACAATTATCGAAGACGGCAAACCGGTCGCGTTTTATTAGAATCGGACTAAATCGCAAGCTTTATTGGTAAGGTTAAAGGGTGCCTATTTTTTGAGAGAAGGGACCCTAGTTGCTTGTGGGAAAAATAGGTTAACATTATCTCCGGAGAAGTAAGTAGGGCACAAAAGTTGCTTGATATATCTCTTGATATCCCGTATCTGTAATACAGCTCTCCTAAGCTAAATTATCCTAAACTTGCTAAGTTCACTGCTTGTTTTAGTAAAGAATATATCTAATTATTGAGAAATAAGTAATGCAGATTCTCGATAATAAGATTTGAAGAGCTGGCAAATCCCCCCAAAAAAGGCCTGCCCGCCAACCCTTTCCATGGTCTGCTGTTTTCTGTAATTAATACTTATAAAGAACAGAATTTGTTAAGGCACGAAAATGCCTGTATAGCGAGCAGCATTTCGAAAATATTAGTTTGAGGGTAAGGCAGGGTCATTTTAGAGCTGTGAAAGCAGGGCAGCCGCGATCATGGTCAGCCCGGTAAGCTGGTAGATTTGTATTGTTTTGGCGTTGGCCTCGACCAGCAGACCGATGTTATCGTACTGTTCGCGGGCTACCTTAACGGCCCTTAACGCAAGGGGTAGGCTGATTAAGGGCAGCAGCCAGAAGAAGTTTTTGCTGAAAAGCGCCAGCACCG
>CAYGHB010000051.1:0-9368 GCA_964349375.1 uncultured Syntrophomonadaceae bacterium
TTACCTAAGCAAACTGCTTGAAAAAGGTTTCCTGCAAGAAAAGAAAGTCGGCAAGTCTAAGATCTATTTCAACGAAGGCCTTTTTGAGCTGGTTAAAGATTTCGGGACGAACTGATTAAATTAACCTATGAAAGGGGCCTGCGAAGGGTAATATTCCCGAAATGCTCGTACAGATATTAAAAATGCAAGAGGAGGTGTAGGTATGCACGAAATTAAGTGCCCGAATTGCGGCAAAACATTCAATCTTGATGAGGCCGGTTATGCGGACATTCTAAATCAAGTTCACAATGAGGCTTTTGATAAAGCACTAAATGAGCGGCTAGTGCTTGCCGAGCAAGATAAAAAGGCCGCCATTGAACTCGCAGAGACAAAGATCACAAGCGAAATGGAGAAGATAGCCGCTAAGAAGGATGTTGAGATTGAACTTCTGAAGGCAGAGCTCAAGTCAAGCGCAGAACTTATCCAAGCCACGGTCACAGGAGAATTAAAGGATGAGGCAGCAAAGAAGGATGCCGAAATAGCTCGCTTGAAGGAAGAACTGAAGTCTGCCGATATTGCTAAGCAGTTGGCTCTCAAGGAGGCGCTCGGTACTGTTGAGAAGGAGCGCGATGATCTCAAACGTGACCTTGAGGCAAAGGATGCTGAGCAGCGTTTACTACAATCATCACTAATGGAGAAATACGAAACACAGATAAAAGATCGTGATGATGCAATCGAGCGCTTAAAGGACATGAAAGCGAAGCTATCAACAAAGATGGTCGGTGAAACACTTGAACAACATTGCGAAATTGAATTCTCCAAAATCCGTACCACCGCATTTCCTACGGCGTATTTTGAGAAGGATACCGACGCGAGGACGGGTAGTAAGGGCGACTACATATTCCGGGAGACTGACAATGCTGGTACGGAGTTAATCTCGATCATGTTTGAGATGAAAAACGAAAGCGATGAGACCTCGACCAAGAAGAAGAATGAGGACTTCTTCAAGGAACTTGACAAAGATCGCAATGAAAAAGGCTGCGAGTACGCGATAATGGTTTCTTTGTTAGAACCAAACAATGAACTTTACAATGGCGGTATCGTTGATGTTTCTTACCGTTACCCCAAAATGTATGTCATCCGACCGCAGTTCTTCATCCCAATGATTACTTTGCTGCGTAATGCAGCCCAGAACTCGCTGAAATACAAGTCTGAACTTGCTATAGTGAAGGCACAGAACATCGATATCGCCAATTTCGAGGACGAGCTTAATAGTTTCAAAGATGCCTTTGGCAAGAACTATGAACTCGCCTCAAGGAAATTCCAAACAGCGATTGACGAAATCGACAAGTCTATCTACCACCTACAAAAGACGAAGGAAGCGTTGCTGGGTACAGACCGCAATCTCCGCCTTGCCAAAGAAAAAGCTCAGGATGTGACAATTAAGAAGTTGACGCGAGGCAACCCGACAATGGCAGCAAAGTTTGCAGAACTGGATAAGTCAGATTAACCTCTGCTTTGATGATGAAGCGTACCTGAACCTGGACCCGGAAGACCTGCTTATAAGGTGTCCAAAACTTATGCCTTGGCCCTTTTAGCCAAAACCGCTGCAGGGCTCGGCAAAGATTTGGGTTTTAAACGCTCCGGCCAGGCTGCTTTTGAAGATAAGGGCCTGTATGTTGCCGCTGGGCCCTGCGCAGCTCGTCAACAACTTTGCCTTATCTCCACCAGGCCGCGCATAAACCGCTTAGGCCCCGGTTTCGCCGCGGCTGCAGTAGATGCCTCGCTGCGCTTAAAAGCTTAAAAGCAGCAATTGCGCCTGCCAGACCAGCTGTCAGCGCAATTGCAATGGTAGGCCGGTCGTCGCCGGCCCACTTGCCATCCTGCGGCTCTCTTCGTTCGCCGCCAGGAAGGCAATCTGTATAAAAGCGCAAAAGCTGCCCTGGGCTTCGCCACGGCGCAGCCTTTGCTTTAATAAGCCTGTAAAAGTAAATCTAAACAAAAACGTTTGCGCAAATTCATGCCCTTCCCAAACATCTATTTATATAGCTATAACAGGCAGGAATACCAGATTATTAAGAGAATTATAAAATATTCTGTGCCGTAAAGAGGTCGTGCTATGTGGCTGGTGGATCTAAATATTCTAAGATGCCTGTAAAAAGAGCGAAGATTACTCCAGGGTTGCTTTTATCAAGGAATGTCCCTACCCTGTTTATTATCATTGTTGCCCTTGCTATGATCTTATTTGTTTATACTACAACCGCATTAGCTGATGGTGACAACAGCGCTAACCCTGATACCAAACCTCTTATATTTCTCGGCAACCACAATCTGCCACCCATGAATTACCTTGAAAATGATCAGGCAAAAGGCCTGACTGTCGACATCGTTACAGCGATGGCCAAAAGAATGAAGCGCTCTGTTAAGATCGAGTTAATGGATTGGGCTGAAGCGCAGCAGCTGGTGCTGGACGGTAAAGCCGATGCGCTGATCCAGATTAATTATACCGAAGAACGAGAGCTACTTTATGATTTTTCTGATCCTTTACTGGAAACTGAATTTGACATCTTTATCCCTGCCGACAAGCCCGGTATTACGAACATACTTGACCTCAGGGGACTGACCGTTGCTGCCGAAGCAAAGGGCTTTTCAATTCTTGTTTTAGAAAGAGACCCTTTGATTAACATCAGGCCGGTTCCTGACCTTTTAAGCGGTTTTAACCTGCTGCTCGAAGGCTCGGTTGATGCAGTTGTCGGTGACCTCTGGGTGGGCACCTATACGCTGGCCAAAAACAATATCAAAGGTGTTGCCATTGCCAATCACCCGATCGACATTAATTATTCGTCTATTGCTGTAAAAAAGGGCAATACTGTTCTCCTTGCTGAAATTAACAAAGCCCTGGATGAAATCAAGCAAGACGGAACCTATCAGCGGATTATCGATAAGTGGCAGGAAAAAGAAGTTGTTTACCAAACAGCGGAGCAGGAAAGGCAGCAACGCTTACTGATCGCCGGTTCCCTTGCGGCACTGCTTCTTGCCCTGGTTCTGGTCCTGGTTTTACTTTATATGGTTAGAAAAAGTAAGCGCGCCGAAGAAACCCTTCGACAAGAAAAAGCCTTCCAGGACATTTTGCTGACCCTGGCCGCAGATTTTATAAATGTTCCGCTGGCAGGATTCGACAGGGCAATTAACGCGATGCTTGAAAAAATCGGCGAATTTACCAACCTCGATCGTGCCTACCTCTTCCTGCACGATCACCGGCGCCGGGTAACCACCAATACACACGAGTGGCGCAGGGAAGGGGTTGCTCCTGTGACAGGCAATTTACAGGAAACACCTTTTGATTTATTCCTCGATTTTCTTGAACTCTGGGAAAAAGGTGAAATCTTACACATACCCAGTGTGGAACAGATGCCAAAAACACACCCCATGCGCTCGATCCTGGCGGAGCAGGGCATTCGATCCCTGGTCAATATTCCCCTGCTACGGGACCAGGTGAATACTGGTTTTGTCGGTTTTGACGCGGTTAATGAATGTAGGTCCATTTCAGAGCAGGATATTAACCTTCTGCGTGTTTTGGCCGAGATTATCTCCAACGCTTTTGCCCACACAGAGGCCGAAGCGGCGCTCTCCAAGCTCAACGCAGAGCTTGAGAGCCGGATAGCTGAGCGCACCGTGGAGTTGGAAGCGGTTAATAAGGAACTGCAATCATTCGCTTACTCAATCTCCCACGATTTTCGCGCTCCGCTGCGCGCTCTTGACGGCTTCAGCGCCAGCCTGCAAAAAAAGTACGGTGAACACTTAGATGATGAAGGCCGCCACTACTTAAACCGGATCCGTAATGCAGCGATCTACATGAGCAATTTGGTCGATGATTTACTTGTGCTTTCCCGTATCACCCGCAGCGAATTTAAACAGAAACAGGTCGACCTCAGCAAACTGGCCTCCGAGATAGTAGACCACTTGAAGGAAACTGAGCCGCAGCGTCAAACCACGATCAAGATTGCCCCCGTTCTACAGGTCCGCGGTGATGCTGCCCTACTGCAATCAGCGCTGCAAAACCTGCTTGAAAACGCCTGGAAGTTTAGCTCTAAAGAGACGCAGACCGAAATTGAAGTGGGCCGGACTACAATGGATGGGGAAGAAGTTTTTTTTGTCCGCGATAATGGGGTCGGCTTTAACATGGCCTATGCCAAGAACCTTTTCGGTGCTTTCCAGCGCCTGCATGGGGTAAATGAATTCCCCGGTACCGGTATCGGCCTGGCCACCGTGCAGCGGATCATCAACCGCCACGGCGGGCGGATCTGGGCGGAGAGCGAAGTGGGCAAAGGCGCTACCTTTTATTTCACTTTAGGCCGTCAGAATGGCGGCAAATAGTTTGGTTTTGCCTTCTGGTTAAATTTATTTCTCCAGTCGCCCCGCCTCAACCCATTTTTTATACATAAACCCTAAAAACTCATTCCCGTCCTTATTCACAGCCTTTTGCAGGTCCCGGCTATCGATAAAAATAGAATTATCTATCCTGCTATAGTCCAATATGCCGCGATCCATCCACGCTTTGATTTTTCGTTCCCCAACCCCAGCTTTTTGCGCTGCTTCAGTTATCGTTAACTTTCTCATAGCCAGCCACCTGTTTTGCAGTATTTTCGTTTTAACAACTTATAGCACATCGCTCTGACAAATATATGTCCTAGCTATGTGAATGCTGTTGTGACAGATCTACTTCGCTCTCACGTATGTACTGATAAAGCGTCGGCCTGCTTACGCCCACCAACTTTGCGTAATCAGTGGCTGTTATCACCCCTTTCTTCCACATCGGATAATACTTCCTAAAGCTGGCTGGTATTTCGCGCGGCGGTCGGCCGATCGGCCTGCCGGACCTGGTTCCGTATCTTTTCGCCTTGGCCATGCCTTCGCGGATCCGCTCTACGGTCAGCTCTCGCTCCATCTCGGCCACAGCGCCTAAGATGGTCAACATGAATTTAAACATGTTATTCCCGCTGCCGGTGTTAAAGCCCTCTTTGATGAAGTGGACTGTGATGTCCTTGGCTTTAAACTCCTGCACGATCATGCGCAGGTCATCGACGTTGCGCCCCAGGCGGGAGATGCTTTCGACATAAATGTGATCGCCCGCCGCGGCCTCTAAGCGCAGATTGTTCAGCTGCGGCCTGTCCGCGCTGCTGCCCGATAGCTTATCGCAATACTCTTTGTCAATCGATATGCCTTTAAATGCTTCTTCCTGGCGGCGTAAATCCTGCTTTTCGGTGCTCACTCTTTTATAAGCATAGTTCAAATGCTTCGACTCTCCATTCCTGGTTGTTGTTATTCTAACAGTGTTAAAATAAAGTTACAATAAATATTTTACACATTAACAAAAACAAAACACCCGAAAAATGGTGTTTTGTTTCAATATCTAAGGACATGTTTTAAGTGTTAAATATATCTTTAGATATATTTACAACCTTAATTACCCTGCTTTGCACAACGTTGCCTTTAAATCACTACACGCGTTATTATTATTTAATAAACACAATTCAGATATGTCTGTAAAATACCTTGCCCTTAATCTTTCAAAATGGTATCGTAACATTGTGATAAAATACATGTAATGCAACAATCAGTGATAAGCTGGTTGTTTGAAGGTCAAAAGCTTAATTGGTTTTCGCATGATTGTGATGAACGGGCAGGTGCGGTAAAAATGGAGAAATCATTCGGTAAAATACTTAAACAACCGACCGCAAAAAGGCTGTTACCTTATTTAGTGCTGGCGGTATTGTTCGTCCTCTCTGTTTTAGGCTGGCAGTACTACGAGCGGGCCCTAATGAGAAGAGAAGAGCGGCGCTATAATGATCAAGTCAACCGCATCACAGATGAAATCACCGATCAGCTCCATAAATACGAAATGATTCTGTTTGGCAGCGCGGGGGTCTTCTTTGCCTCCGAAGAGGTAACCCGGGAGGATTGGCGGGCCTATTTTGAATACTGGCAAGTCAGCACTCATTATCCGGGCATCCATCGGATAATGGTTTCCAGGGTTGTCCAGCCTGAGGAGCTGGCGCAACACATTGAGGAGATCAGAGCCGAAGGTTTTCCTGATTATAAGGTTTGGCCTGATGGAGAACGCGAAATATTTACACCTCTTATTTACCTGGAGCCATTTGACGATCTTAGCCGGCGCGCTTTTGGCTATGACATGTTTTCCGAGCCGGTCCGCCGGTCCGCTATGGAGCGGGCGCGGGATACCGGCTCTGTTGTGCTAACAAGCAAGGTGACCTTGGTCACAGCGACAGACCAGAACAGCCAGCCCGGTTTTAATATGTTTATTCCCATTTATGCACAGGGCTTGCCTACAATCACTCTTGCAGAGAGAAGGGCAGCGATCGAAGGCTATGTAGCGGGATCCTTCCTCTTGCGCGAGCTAATGCAGGGTCTCTTTCCAGATTCAATGAATGAAATCAGCTTTAAAATCTATGACGGCGTAGAAACCTCACCGGAAACCCTGCTCTACGAAAGCCATATAACTCCCGACCATAGCAGCACAGGGCGTGGACCGCTTTTCGCCAGCCAACAAACCCTGGATCTGTACAACCATCAATTGACCTTAACCTTTGAAAGCATGCCGGCTGTTGAAGCTGCTGTCGATCGCGTTACTCCCAAAGGGATTCTTGCTTTCGGCCTGCTGCTCAGCTTCCTGATCTTTTTCTACCTCCGGACGCTTCAAACCACCGGTGACCGGGCCCTTTCCCTGGGCCAGGAGATGACCATGTCCCTGCGGGAAAGCGAAGAGAAATACCGCTTCTTGGCAGAGAATATTACAGATGTTATCTGGACCGTTGACCTGGAAGGCAACCCCACCTATATCAGCCCGGCAATCGAAGAACTGCTCGTTTTTACGCCCGAAGAATTCATGGCTATGACCATGCGTGATTACATGGTTCAGGAAGACTATGATGCTATGATGGAGCTATTGTCGGAAGAACTGGCCAAATCGCCGGCAGAGCGGGACCGTTCCGTATTCATACAAGCCCGCTATAGAACAAAGGATAATCGCCTCGTGCATGTTGAACTGAGCGTCTCGTGGATTCTCGATGAGCAGGGCAATGTCGTCGGCATCCAGGGCACAACAAGAGATATCACCGCGCGCAAACAGCTGGAAGATACTATTACGGCAAGCAGGAAGATGTACCAGTCCGTAGTTGACACCCAGCAGGAGCTGGTCGCCCGCTACCTACCCGATACTACCTTAACCTTTGTTAATGATGCTTACTGCCGGTCTTATGGGAAATCGCGCCAGGAATTGTTGGGTCAAAAGTTTCTTGTTTTCACACCACCTGAATTACATGATGAGTTAATTGAGTTGACAAAGAACTTAACGCCCGAGAACCCCAGCGTAATGCATGAACATTATGTATTAGCGGCCGATGGCAGCATTCGCTGGGAAGAATGGTCAGAGCAGGCTTTTTTTACTGAAACAGGCGAGATTAAAGAGATCCAGGGGGTGGGGCGCGACATCACCGAACGAGTGCAGGCGGAGGCAAGCATGCTCCGGGCCTATGATGAAACAATTGGAGGTTGGAGTAACGCTCTCGAATTAAGAAATGAAGAAACCGAAGGACATAGCCGTCGGGTTACCGTAATTACTTTAAAAATTGCCCGGATGATGAATGTTAAGACAGCTGAACTGGTACACGTGCGCCGCGGGGCCCTGCTGCATGATATCGGCAAGATGGGCATCCCCGACGCAATCCTGCTGAAGCCCGGCCCGCTGACCGACGAAGAGTGGGTGGTCATGCGCAAACACCCTGTGTATGCCCACGACCTGCTGGCCCCGATCGATTACCTGCGACCGGCCTTAGATATCCCCTACTGCCACCATGAAAAGTGGGACGGCACAGGTTACCCCCGTGGTTTAAAAGGCAAAGCCATACCCTTGGCGGCGCGCATCTTTGCCGTAGTCGATGTTTACGATGCCCTGACCAGCGACCGGCCCTACCGTAAAGCCTGGACAATAGAAGATACACTGGAGCATATTAAAGCGGAAAGCGGCACCCACTTCGACCCTCAGGTGGTGGAAGTTTTTATGAGCACAATTGAAAACGAAACAATCTAATAAAATAGGGCTGCTACAAACTTTATACATGCCATCTCTTACGATTACCTTTGTCATTCACCGTCTCATCTCTTTTCACGCCGCCCAGGGTTTAACCCCGGCGTAGCTTTTGCTTCTTCAAACACGCAAACGCAAACTTAAACGTTTACGTAAATGCAAACGTATGCGCAAACGTATGCAAAAACGTTTTTGCAACCGCTCTGGGCCCTGGTATTCTACCTGCTCAATCAGCAAGCGCAAGGGCTGTTGCTTTACAAGCGGCGCCATGCGCCGCCCTTGCCATTACTTCTTTCGCGAGTTAACCGCCATTACCACAAGTCGCGTTGTTAAAAAATAATTCACAATTAAACGTTATGGTATAAGATAAATTTTATTAATGCGGTATAATGTGCTATGCTACGAAAAAGGGGGTGAGTGAGTGTCCAAGTTATACACACCTAACCAAGTTGCGGCGTTACTCCAGGTAAGCGTGCCCACGATAAAAAGGTGGCTTATATCGGGTGAGCTACCAGGCATAAAAATGGGCCCAGGCGGCCACTGGCGTATCCGCTCCGATGTCCTCCAGGATTATCTTTTGAAACACGAAAAACAAACCACTCAAGTCACACAGAATCGAGGCGTTGAAGATGTCCAGTAAATTCTACGAGGGCTTTAATGAAATGGCCGATATTCTGATCCGGATTGAGCTGGATCAGGGCTTAAAAGAAGCAAAAGCGGCAGCCCGGGCAGCAATTGACAAATATATCTGCGCGGAAAACAAAACGCTGACCGAATACGGAGCCCTCTGCGGCGCAACCGATTGGCTTGCCGATGCCGAGGGCCTGCGGGAAAAGGAAGAAGCGCTAACTACCCGGTAGCTACGAGGCTATTAACTTAAAGGGGCTGATCCCAATTAAGGAAATCTCAAACGACCTGGCATTTGATGTTTACCTGGCCGCTTTGTATGCAGAGCGCCGCCGATTGAAATATGAGCGGGATTTAACCGATAAGGAAAAAGAAAAGATATTAGCAGAGGTTATGGCCAGGCTCGACGCCGGGGAGCATGATCATGATTTGTTGAAGGAATTTAGCCAGCTTTATGCAGATACAGTCTAAATACAGTGGCAAAAGAACTTGATAAAAGGGGTTTGAAATAAAAAGCTTAATAATGATTCGACCCCAAAAAGGTCGGTTTAGCTCTAATCGTAACACAGCTGCCAATATTTGCGCTAACAATAGTAACCTTGGTAAACCCGAAATACAAGCTGTAAAGCCCGTAAAATAAGGCAAAAACAGCAAA
>CAYGHB010000052.1:0-9106 GCA_964349375.1 uncultured Syntrophomonadaceae bacterium
AACCCCACTACTACCACCGATACGAAAACCTTTATCAAACTTAGCAGAGGGGATAATTTCTACTCCACCCCTGAGACTCTGCGATAATTTTCTTTTTAAGGACTCTTTTAATATTTCGGCATCTTTTGAGGAGAGAACTAGCCTGATGCCCTCTTCGCCTTTTTCAGCCCAGCTATGGACCATCTCGACAATAATTTTCTCGGTTAAAGAAGTTGTCAGCGCGGTATCTACAGATTCAATGATCACCGCGTCAAATCGTTTCATGAGCTGCTTGTCCAGGCCAATTAAAACATCACGGGCGGCCTGCTTTATTGCAGCTATACCGGCAGCTTTTTGCTGCTCGATCTCCTTTTCGGCCTGGGCCTTATACGATTCCGCTCTGGCCTGGGCGTCCTTAATTAGTTGGGCTGCTTTTTCCTCGGCTTCGGAAACAATCTTTCCAGCTTCAGTCTCGGCCGCAAGGACACCCTCGTTTTTAATTTTGTCAATAAGTTCTTTTACCTGAATAGACATGCCCCACCATCCTTTAAACTGATCCAAATTTGCTCTCTCGCAGTAATTAATTCAAGGACTGTAAGAGAATAACCTGATCTATACCGCAACAATAAAATTTAACAAAGTATAAATTCCACTTCAAATAAGAAAAACCTTCAACATTTTTGTAATTTTGTTCGAAAAGCCACTTAATTGTATCATACAAATATCACCACCAGTCACCGGTAATCTAGCGCATATCTCCGTGCTTGATTATTGAGCCTGGCAGGTGCGCCAATAACCGCAGTAATTCTGTCTTGAGGGGAGGCGAAAAGCCTTCTTGGAAAAGAATAACAACCCTCGGATTATGATTATGCAATCACAAGCCCTGTAAAAGAAGTGTTTTTCAAATAATGCAACTTTCCAACCCCGAAAAGTGCCACGAGCAGCAAAGAAACTCTGGTTACCGTTCAACAATCACATTGCGGATTATAATGCCGGCCTCAGCAAATATCTGTTTTGCCAGATCGTCCGGATAATCTGACTCCAGAACAATTGATGCAACCCCGGCGTTAACCAGCATTTTGGCACAGACTGCACAGGGATAATGGGTGCAGTACAAAACTGCTCCTTCAATGGCTACGCCGTGTACTGCCGCCTGGATAATGGCATTCTGCTCCGCATGCAGGCCACGGCACAGCTCGTGACGCTCCCCGGATGGCACCTTCAGTTGTTCCCTGATGCAACCCACCTCGGCGCAATGGCTCAGCCCGCCGGGCGCTCCGTTATAGCCAGTTGACAGAATTCGCTTGTTTGTAACAAGCAGAGCACCGACTTTGCGCCTGAGACAGGTAGACCTTTTTGAAACGACCGCGGCGATTTCCATAAAGTAGCTATCCCAGTCGGGTCGTTCAGCTGTGCAGTCATCTTTCTTCATCAAGCCGTTCCGAAGAGGCGGTCTCCCGCGTCTCCCAGGCCCGGTACGATGTAGGCATTTTCGTTTAGTTTTTCATCCAGGGCCCCGAGATAGATCTTCAGGTCGGGGTGGCTGACAGTAATTTTCTTAATCCCTTCGGGAGCGGCAATCAGGCTCAGTAACCTGATTTTTTTAACACCCGCTTTTTTGAGCATATCTACAGCATAGGTTGCTGAGCCTCCTGTAGCTAACATCGGCTCGAGCAGGAAGCAGTCAAGTTCGTCTATGTCAGGAGGTAAGTTACAGTAGTATTCAACCGGAACATGCGTGTCGTGATCGCGATAGAGCCCGATATGACCGGCGCGGGCATAGGGGAAAAGCCTCAAAGCGCCCGAAACCATGCCGAGTCCTGCCCGCAGGACTGCAACAAAAACCGGGTTGGGGTTTTTAACCACTACCCCTTTGGCGGCCGCTACAGGAGTAACGATGTCAGTTTCGACGGTCTCCATATCTTTGGTAGCTTCATAAATCAGAAGAGCGGTAATCTCTTCGACGAGATCGCGAAACTGCCAGTTTTCGGTTTCCTTCTTCCGGCAGAGGGTCAGCTTATGCTGAACCAGCGGATGATTGACAACAACTACATTTTCCATAACAACTCATCTCCTTTAATCTTTTAATAAACGGGGAAATCGCCGGCGAGCAGGGCCACCTCCGTTTTCAGTTGATCCAGGTAAAGCTGATCACTGCGGTGATCAATTGCAGCGCCAATTATGGTGGCGATTTTTCTCATCTCTTCCGGACCCATTCCGCGCGAAGTAAGGGTTGGTGTTCCCAGCCTGATACCGCTGGGATCGTTAGCCCCTTTGGGGTCGTAGGGAATAACATTTTTATTAGCCGTAATCTGCACTTCCTCTAGCAGGCGCTCGGCCTCCTTACCGCTAATCTTTTTACTGCGCAGGTCAACCAGCACCAGATGGGTGTCGGTGCCACCGGTTATCAGGTCAAAACCTTGCTCAATCAGGGCTACGGCCAGCGCCCTTGCATTGCTCAGGACTTGTTTCTGGTAAGCAATAAACTCCGGCTGTTGAGCTTCCTTAAAAGCAACTGCTTTCGCGGCAATAATATGCATCAGGGGACCACCTTGCAAGCCGGGGAATACTGCTTTATCAATCTGCGAAGCATATTCTTTGCGACTTAAGATCAGCCCTCCGCGTGGACCACGGAAAGCTTTGTGGGTAGTGGCGGTGATAATGTCGGCTGCGCCAACCGGGCTGGGGTGAACCCCGGCAGCAATCAATCCGGCTGTATGAGCCATGTCGACCATAAAGATGGCGCCAACTTCCGCGGCCAGTTCTTTAAAACCGACAAAATCGATTTGCCGGGGATAAGAACTGGCACCGGCGATAATCAGTTTGGGTCTGACCTCCATAGCCCTGGCTCTGACCTGCTCTAAGTCAATCAAATTCGAACCAGGATCAACACCATAACTGAAAGCCTCATAATAACGGCCGGATATGTTAACCTTGCTGCCGTGAGTCAGGTGGCCGCCGTGGCTTAAGTCCATCCCCAGCAGGCGTTCACCAGGGTTAAGCAGGGCCAGGTAAACAGCCATATTGGCTGAAGTTCCGGAGTGAGGCTGCACATTAGCATGCTCAGCGCCGAAGATCTCATGCGCCCGGGTGCAGGCTAACTCTTCCACCCGGTCAACATAAATACAGCCGCCATAATAGCGAGCGCCGGGGTAGCCTTCGGCATACTTGTTGGTAAGCACCGACCCCTGGGCTTCGAGCACTGCGCGGCTGACCAGGTTTTCTGAGGCGATCATGATCAGGTTATCCTGCTGGCGCTTTT
Source organism: uncultured Syntrophomonadaceae bacterium (assembly GCA_964349375.1). Taxonomy (GTDB): domain Bacteria; phylum Bacillota; class Dethiobacteria; order DTU022; family DTU022; genus UBA993. The sequence goes on from CAYGHB010000052.1 coordinate 3,242, forward strand.
TTTCTGCTTCCAGCGCAACGGCTATTTCCGGGTCTGCCTGCGCCAGTGACATACTGCTGATTGTTTCTTCAGTTGGGCTCATCTTCACAAACCATCTCCATCCTGTGCACTTTAAGGGCGTTCCATTGACTATCCTGTTATCCCGGTCACTGTTTTAACGGCGGAGCTTTAAAAATTAATACTGATCAAGCTGCTCAATCTTGCCCAGTCGTCTTTCGTGCCTGCCACTGGCAAATACAGTGCTGATAAAAATTCTGACGATCTCTTCGGCCATACCGGGACCGATAACCCTTGAGCCCATGGTCAGCACGTTGGCATTATTATGCTCACGGGCCAGGCGGGCTGAATAGGGCTCACTGCATAGCGCCGCCCTGATGCCCCGGTGTTTATTGGCCACGATGGACATACCTATCCCTGTGCCGCAGATCAAAATCCCGAAGTCATACTCACCGGACTTGACGGCCTGCACAACCCGGGTAGCCTGATCGGGATAATCGGCACTCTCTTCGCTATGAACTCCAAAATCTTTGAAATTAATACCTGAAGATTGCAGGAAGCTGATAACCTGCTCTTTTAGTATAAAACCGGCGTGATCGCTGCCGAGGGCAATAATCATTTAATCAACCTTTCTCTAATCTGGTGATTAGGTTCTTTAAAGTGTTGCGGATTTCCTCCATGACAAGACGATATTTTTGCGGATTCTTACCATAGGGATCTTTTATTTCATCGGGTTCAAGCCCGCTGTAAGCCGTCAAAAGAAACGTCCTGGAGGAGGCGTTCGGGAAACGAAGCGAAACCTGCTGCAGCTGGTCGGCCGTCATGGTTAGAATTAAATCGGCATCACTGATCAGCTCCTGATCAAGCTGTCTTGCAGATCGTTCCGGATCATGCTCAATCCCGGCTTCCCGGAGAAGGCTGACAACATTTTCTGAAATTCGCTCACCGGTTAAGACAGCGAGACCGGCCGACGCAACTTCAAGTTGAAAGCCAAGTTCCCTCGAGTGCAGTTCATGCCTGAGCAACGCTTCAGCCAGCGGACTGCGGCAGGTATTGCCGGTACAGACAAACAGGATCTTCAGCAAAAGAGACCTCCTGGCTTCATACTCTTAAAATGCGGGCGGCTGCTTTCCGGAGCCGGTTCATGACAGCCAGCCCGAGACCGCCACTGTCGGTTTCTGCCGCCAGAATCAAGTCCGCGCCGGCATTATCAAGGATACGCATCGAGCGATAAAGGTTGGCGGCCAACCTTTCAGGCTCACCTGTTTTGTGCCAACCCCTGCCGGCAGCACTATTCAACACTCCTACCTGCAAACCCTGCTTGCGGAAGTAAGAGATCAGGGTTTTCAGCATAAATTTCCGCCTTGGGGGAGAACCGGTGATCAGGATCAGGGGTGCTCTTGGCGAATAGTGGCGGTATTTCATCCCCGGTGAATTTGGCTTTTCTGCAGAATATCTGCTCCCGGCTACCGGGATGCGGCAGTTAAGCGCTGCCTCCAGCTCTTCTCGCGCAAGTCCCCCGGGTCTCAGGATTACCGGCTGTTTGCCGCTTAAATCGAGCACTGTCGATTCTAAGCCGATGCGGCAAGCCTGCCCCATGATGATCGCATCGATCAAGCCGCCCAGGTCTTCGATTACATGGCGGGGTGATGTCGGGCTAGGGCGTCCGGCCAGGTTAGCACTGGGCGCAGCAACCGGAGCTCCAGCCGCCCTGATCAAATGCAATGCCAGCGGGTGGTCGGGCATTCGAACGGCAACAGTCGGCAAGCCGGCGCTGACCTCCGGCGCTACAGAGGCAGCGCGGCGCAAGACAAGGCTAAGCGGACCCGGCCAGAAAAGGCGGGCCAGGTTGATAGCCTCAGGTGGGAGATCTTCCACCACAGCATCAAGCTGCTCTAGATCGCTGATGTGGACGATCAGGGGGTTGTCGGCAGGGCGACCCTTGGCCTGAAATATTTTCCTGACCGCTTCCGGCTTGGTGGCGATCGCCCCCAAGCCATAGACCGTCTCGGTCGGAAATGCAACAAGACCGCCCTTTTTTAAAAGCGAGGCGGCCTTTTCAATCGCTTGTGGGCTACCATCCAGCAGGAGAGTGCCTTTAATCTTTTTTATCTTGCGGGACATTTATTTACCCCATCCGTCCGGTTATTCTTCCAGAACCAGGTGCGCAATATTATTGGCATGGTCTGCAACCCTTTCCAGGTTGCTTAAGAGATCAAGGTAGATCACGCCTGCTCCCGGATAGCACTTCTTGGTATTGATGCGTTCAATGTGCCTTTTACGCAGTTTTTTCTCCTCATCGTCGATCACATTTTCCTCTGAAACCACCTCCCGGGCTTGCGCTGGATCTTCATGTTCAAAAGCCCTGATGGACCGCTCCAGCATGGAGGCAACTTTATCGTACATGGCCGATATCTCCTCCATGGCGGTAGTTGAAAAAGGCAGGCGCTCCTCTGCTTTCAGCTCAGACAGCTGCATAATGTTTTCAGCATGGTCGCCGATCCGCTCCAGATCGTTTGCCGCAGACATCAAGGCCGCTACAAATCTAGACTGCTCGCCGGAAAGGGAATGCTGCGAAAGCTCTGCGAGATAGATGTTGATCTCTTTCTCTAGTCCGTCAACCAGCTCTTCCATCTGTTCAATATGCTTGATTTTTTTCAGGTCGTCATGCAGAAAGACCTGCATTGATTCATCGAGCATTTCCCGGGCAATACCGGCCATCCTGAGCAGTTCCTGCTTAGCCCCGCCGATTGCCACCGAAGGTGTTTTGAGGATCCTGGGATCGAGATATTTAGGCCCGAACTCCATCTTTACATCTTCGCCCGGTACTATGCGGCAGACCAGACCGGTAAATTGCTTGAGCAGCGCTATAAAAAGAACGGTGTTAAGAATATTAAAGGCCGTGTGAGTATTGGCAACCTGGCGCGGCACTGTGGCTGCCGTTTGCACAATTAGCTCAGTAAAAGGTTTGAGAAAGATCAGGGCCAGGATAACACCAACAAGGTTAAACAGCACGTGTGCAACTGCTGCACGCCTTGCCGCCACGTTGGCGCCGACGCTGGCCAACATCGCTGTGACACAGGTGCCGATATTGGTGCCAAGAATTAAAGGAACTGCAGCGTTAAATGGAACCAGGTCCTGCATGGTCAGGGCAATGATCACTCCGGTGGAGGCGCTGCTGCTCTGTATCAGTGCAGTAAAAATAGCTCCGAAGAGAATCCCAAGAATCGGGTAACGGCTGAACTGGGCCAGCAGCTGATGGAATGCTTCAAAATCACGCAACGGACTCATGCCGCTGGACATGGTAGTCATGCCGAGAAAGAGCAGGCCGAAACCGAGGATGGTTTGACCCAGATAACGGTAAAAACGACGGCGGCCAAAAAAATTGAGCAGCGAGCCGATACCGATGGCCGGAAAAGCGATAACCCCAACCTTAAATGAAACGATCTGAGCAGTAACAGTTGTGCCAATATTAGCGCCGATGATCACGCTGATCGCCTGTGACAGATTCATCATGCCGGCGTTGGCAAAGCCAACGACCATAACGGTAGAGGTGCTGCTGCTTTGAACCAGCATGGTAACCACGATCCCGGTAAGAACCCCTAAAACCGGTTTGTAGGTTAGTATTTCGAGGATTTTGCGGAAACGGTCGCCGGCCGCTTTTTGCATACCGGAAGCCATGATCTGGATACCGAAGAGGAACAGGCCCAATCCACCCAGCGTGCTGAAGAACATGTTCCAGAACAATGTGTAATCCTCCAGTGACTAGTTGCTGCTGATAAACGTTGTTACACTCATCACATTATAAAGTACTGCCTTGCTTATTACAATTAATTATTTAAGGCACAGGGGCCATGAATAAAGGCCGTTGTTTCAAGCTGCAAGCACACCTTGAGCATAGAGCTGCTTATGCTATAATCTCTTCAAAAAGACTTTGGAGGTGGCTTAATGCCAGACTTGATCCGGTTCGGTATTTCGATGGAAAAAAAGCTGCTGGACAGACTGGACAGGGAGATCGTCAAACGTGGGTTTCCTAACCGCTCTGAAGCAATCCGGGATCTGATCCGCAACCAGCTGGTGGAAGTGGACTGGTCACGTGATGAAGAAGAGGTAGCCGGAACAATCACTATCATCTATAACCACCATGTTCGCGGTTTAAGCGATCTGCTGCTTGAGGTGCAGCATGAACACCATAATCTGATCATTTCAGTGATGCATGTTCACCTGGAGCATGAGCACTGCCTCGAGGTGATGGTGGTTAAAGGTCCGGCGGCCGAAGCGAAGCAACTGGCAAACCGCCTGATCGGGGTTAAAGGAATTAAACACGGCAAACTGACGATCACTTCAACCGGCAAGGAGTTGAACTGAAAACGTCAAGAAAGCATTTTTTTCTTTAAAAAGCTTGTTAAGGTCTAGGGGAATACTAGAGCAAGCCGAAAATTAAACGGGGGTGGTTGGCCAGATCGCGACGGCAGCCGATCATTCTGAAAATGCCGCGCTTTTTAAACAGCCTGATCACCGCCTGTTCCTGGGTAGAGCCGATTTCCACCATCACCAGGGCCGGATGGTTGGCATGGGCAGGCAGTTTTTTGAGGATTACCCGGTAACTGTCGAGGCCGTCTGCCCCTCCATCAAGCGCTGCCCAAGGTTCAAATGCTGCCACTGAAGACGGAAGTTCGTCCAGTTCAGCTTGACTGATATAGGGAGGGTTGCTGATGATCAGGTCAAAGCTAGGCGTTTGAAAATGATCTTCCAGGGGATCAAAATAGAAGCCCTCTATTATTTTTACCCTCTCTTCAAGTCTATACAGCGAAACATTTTGCCTCGCAACCTGCAGTGCTGCGGGAGATAGATCAACTGCCCAAACTTCGGCAGAGGGCAGCTCCAGGGCCATTGTGATAGCCAGGTTCCCGCTGCCGGTTCCAAGATCAAGAATCCGCAAGCTTTTCTCATTACCAAACGCGCTCTTTTCAAGCCACCTCAGCGCCTCCTCAATCAGCAGCTCTGTTTCGGGACGCGGGATTAAAACCTTCCTGTTAACTAAAAACCGGCGGCCGAAGAAGTATTTTTCACCGCTGATATAGGCCAGTGGCTCATGATTGGCACGTCGCTTTAAGGCCTCTTCAAATCGCCGGCAGTCTGCTTCTTCCAGTAGAGCAGGTTGGGCAGTCACCAACCGGAGACGATCTGTATTTAAAACAGTCGCCAGCAAAAGTTCCGCTTCGAACCTGGGGTTAGCGATGCCTGCTTCACGCAAGCAAAAAGAAGCTCTTTTTAGAGCTCCTTCATAGGTTATTTCCATGATCTCCTTTAGCTCCTGCCGGCTTTTAACTGTTCGGCCCGCTCGTTGGCGGCCAGCTCGTCAATAATATCGTCCAGATCCCCGGCCAGGATCAGGTCCATCTTGTGGAGAGTGAGGCCGATCCGGTGATCTGTTACCCGGTTCTGGGGAAAGTTATAAGTTCTGATCCGCTCGCTGCGGTCACCACTGCCGACCATTGTTTTCCTGGCCTGGGCCTGCTCGGCATTTTGTTCCGAAATATACTTGTCCATTAGGCGGCTTCGTAATATGCGCAAGGCTTTTTCTTTATTCTGCAACTGTGATTTTTCATCCTGGCAGCTGACGACCACCCCGGTTGGCATGTGGGTTATACGCACAGCCGACTGGGTGGTGTTGACGCTCTGCCCGCCGGGGCCGGTGGCGCAAAAAGTGTCGATCCGCAGATCCTGGGGGTTAATCTCAACCTCAACCTCTTCCGCCTCAGGCAGCACAGCCACAGTTGCCGCCGAAGTGTGAATCCGCCCGCCCGACTCGGTGGAGGGAATCCTCTGCACACGGTGTACTCCGCTTTCGTATTTCAGGCGGCT